>JBJOLA010000279.1:0-7141 GCA_046045815.1 Pseudomonadota bacterium | reverse complement strand
TGTATAGGGGACCTCAGCAATGCGCGGCGTTTGCGGGAGCGAGGACACGATATCGAGGAGAATTTTGAAGCCGACGCCTGAAATACGCGGGATCGCCCGCATCAGTGTTTCGCGTGACAATAGAAAGAAGCCGCTCATCGGATCGCTTAGCGGCACCTTTAGAACCAACTGGCCAATCTTGGTTGCGATACGGCTACCGAGCACTCGGCTTTCATCCCAGTCCCCAACTGAACCACCTTCACCGTAGCGCGTGCCTACCGCAATGTCGGCGCGTCCACTCGCGACGGCGGCGTAAAGTGCGGGCAGGATGGCTTCATCATGCTGCATGTCTCCGTCAATCACGGCGAGGATTGGGGCAGCGGTTGCGAGCATCCCCTCGATTACGGCGGTTGAAAGCCCGCGCCTGCCGATGCGGTGGACGATGCGCACATTGCTGTTTTCAACCGCGATGCTGCGGACCAGATCAGCCGTGCCGTCAGGAGAATTGTCATCGACGAAAACGGCTTCCCAATGAATGCCCGCTAGCGCTAGCGCCAGACTCTCAACCATCCGCTCGATGTTGGCGGATTCGTTGAATGTCGGAATAATGATGGCAAGTTCGATCGGGCCGTCATTGACTGCAACCCTCGCATCGGTTTGAAAAAGCTCGTGCCGCACCGGATTCCCCAAGAAGTACCAGCCCACATCGGAGCTGTTCGGAACGTCCTAGCCGGAGTTGGTTAACGACTCGTAAGCGTTTGCAGGAATTGCGGAGTGCCTGCGACAGGATAAACCAACGTGGCATCGGCAATTCGGTGCGCAAGAGGGGTAGATCGCTTTTCGCTCAGAACCACCACTGTAGTGCGGTGGCCGCCCCAGCGCCGGCCAGAGCGACGATCAGGTAGCGCCATCCGTTACTGCGTGGGCCGTTCCGTTCCCACAAGAGCTTTACCTCGGGCAGCGGTGGGGCTTCGGGTGCGCCGCCTTTTCGGGGAAGCTGATCGTCCAGTCGCCGGATAATATCCGGGATCAACTTAAGCGTGTCGGCTTGTTTTTTGAGGGCGTCGGCGAGAATTGCTTCCGGCCCCAGCTCATCCCTGATCCAGTCACGCACGAATGGTGCAGCAACATCCCACATGTTGATCGACGGATTAAGCGAGGTGGCAATCCCTTCCACCATCACCATCGTTTTCTGGAGCAATAGCAAATGCGGCTGGGTCTGCATGTCAAAATCGCGGGTGATTGCAAACAGGCTGTCGAGCATCTGGCCGACCGAAAGCTCGCTGACAGACTTGCCCCGTGTCGGTTCACCCACAGCGCGAAGTGCCGTCGCAAACTCATCAACATTATGATAACTCGGCACATATTGCGCATCAAAATGAATTTGCGCCACCCGTTTGTAGTTGCCCGTGGTCAGACCGTAGAGAATCTCTGCAAGCCAGACCCGGGCTTGCTTGTTGATCCGCCCCATGATCCCAAAATCAATCGCGACAATCGTGCCGTCCGCCCGAACGAACAAATTGCCCTGATGCATGTCTGCATGGAAATAGCCCTCGGTAATCGCTTGACGCAAAAAGGTGAGCACCAGCCGATTGGCAAGCGCAGGCAAATCATGCCCCGCCACTTTCAGGCCCTCGAGATCTGAAATCTTGATACCGTCTACCCAGTCAAGCGTCATCACCCGGCCAGACGTCCGGTCCCAGTCGATCAACGGTATTTCGTAGCCGTCAGCGCCCTCCATCACTTCGCGGAGTTCTGAGGCACTGGCAGCCTCACGGCGGAGGTCAAGCTCCCGCAACGTCCAGCGCTTAAGGTTGGCGATCACCAGTTGCGGACGGAGCCGGGCAGCTTCGCCGCCGAGTGCTTCGAGATGCGCGGCGGCCCATTCATAAGTTTCAATGTCACGCGCAAATTGTTCACGGATGCCGGGGCGCAACACTTTTACAGCGACTTGCTTCCCGTCCGTCGTCTGTGCGCGGTGTACTTGGGCAATTGACGCAGAGCCAACCGCTACGGGCTCAACAGAAGCGAAAAGCGCCGCCGCCGGACGGTTCAGGCTCGAATCAATCTCAGCATAAATCGCGTCAAACGGCGCGGGCGGCAGTTGATCCTGGAGCATCAGCAGATTGCGCGCAGCATCCACACCGATGATGTCAGGTCGGGTTGCGAGTGTTTGGCCAAGCTTGATCGCCGCCGGGCCAATCGCTTTGAAGGCCGAAGCATAGTCGGGCTCCCTGGGCTGGATCGTGCCGAGCCGCGCGATCCGGCACAGGCGCTTGACCTGCTTGGGCGTGTTGCGATCAGCCTCGATCGCCCGCAAGGCACCGTGCTTGGCAAGCGTCCGCCCCCATTTCAGGAGCCGCCAGATATGAACCGTGTTAGAGGTCAAATTTTCCAGCCACTGTGAATGGCCACCAGACCGCCGAGCAATGGCTCCACCTTGGTCTGCACAAAACCGGCGTCGCGGATCATGCCTTCGAACGCGGGCATATCAGGAAAGCGGCGGATTGATTCGATCAGATAGCGGTAGCTGTCCTCATCCTTGGCCAGCAATTTGCCGATCTTGGGGACAAGCTTGTGCGAATAGGCGTCATAGACCTCGGCAAACCCCGGCCACAATGTCGTGGAGAATTCCAAACAGTAAAACCGCCCGCCGCGCTTTAGCACGCGGTGAGCCTCCGCTAGTGCCTTGCTAATGTGCGTAACATTCCGGATGCCAAAGGCGATCGTATAAGCATCAAAGCTGCGATCATCGAAGGTCAGCACCTCCGCATTCTGTTCGCTCCACGCGAGATTGCCGATATCACGCTTGCCGGCGCGTTCCATGCCGACGTCCAGCATATCTGGATTGATATCCGCCACTGTGATGAACGCGCCGTTCGCTTGCATGCGGAACGCGATATCGCCGGTGCCGCCTGCCATATCGAGGATGGCTTCACCCGCGCGCGGTTTTACCCGGCGGACAAAGCGATCCTTCCACAGCCGGTGCATGCCCGCAGACATGGCATCATTCATCACATCATAGCTGGAGGCGACGCTTGAAAACACCGCTCCAACTTTGCCGGTTTTCTCGCTGACGTCGACTTCTTCATAGCCGAAGGAAACTGTTTCGCTCATGAGCGCCGCTCTAGCCAAGCTAGAGGCCAGCGGCTAGCGGTTTTGACATGCCTGAACTCCCCGAAGTTGAAACCACCGTCCGTGGTCTGGAAACGGTGCTGCTGGGCCAGCGCTTGTCCCGCGTCGAGCCGCGCCGCGCTGACCTACGCCGCCCGATTCCGGTTGACTTGCGTCAGCGGATGACAGGCGCAACCATTTCAGGACTGTCTCGCCGTGCCAAATACGGCCTGATCGAGACGGACAGGGGCGACACGCTGATTTTTCACCTTGGCATGTCGGGTCGGTGGCGCGTTGATCCTGAGGAGATTGGCGCGCACGATCATCTGGTGATCGAAACAGATACGGGACGGCGGCTGGCGCTGTGTGATCCCCGTCGATTCGGATCGCTTGATCTTGTGCGAACCGAGCAAGTGAGCAATTTCGCGCCCTTCGTGCTGCTCGGGCCAGAGCCGCTTGGTCCCGCGTTTGACGCGATCTATCTCGGCGGTGCGCTTGACGGGCGGGTGGCACCAATCAAAGCAATGCTGCTCGATCAACGAATCGTTTCGGGTCTCGGCAATATCTATGTCTGCGAGGCGCTTCATATTGCGGGCATATCGCCGACGACACCGGCCGGTCGATTGGCAAAAGCGCGGCTAAAACCCCTCGTTACTGCGATCAAAGACGTACTGGCTGCGGCAATTCTCGCAGGCGGTTCGACGCTGCGGGACTATGCCCGACCCGACGGCGAACTTGGCTACTTCTTCAAACAGTGGCGCGTCTATGGCCGTGAAGGTGAGCCTTGCGGTTGTGGGAAGCTGGTGCTGCGCCGCGTAGACAGCGGCAGATCAACCTTCTACTGCGCGAAATGTCAGCGATGAAGGTTGACCTCCCCCGACTCCTTGGCTAGGGACGCCCCCAATCCGGTGCGGGCTTTGCCTGCGCCGCTTTTCATTTTGGCATTGAGGGATTTGGCATGGCGAATACGCCGCAAGCAAAAAAGCGCATCCGTCGCAACAACCGTCGCGCGGAAATCAACGGCAATCGCGTGAGCCGTATCCGCACTTTCATCAAGAAGGTTGAGCTCGCACTCGCCGCTGGTGATAAGGGAGAAGCCGCGACCGCGCTCGCAGCAGCGCAGCCAGAACTGGCACGCGGCGTGGCACGCGGCATCATGCACAAGAACACAGCATCGCGTAAGTTTTCGCGTTTGACCAAGGCCGTTTCGACGCTCGCCTAACTCAACCGTACCGCTTCGGAACAAAGGCCCGCTGGTTTTCTGACCGGTGGGCCTTTTGCTGTTGAGCGGCTTCGCAGCAAAACACATGGTTAATCCACGATTCGCTAAGCCTAGAGAATCACCCCCGTCAAAACTTGCGTTGTTTTTCAAAGCTTTAAGTGAAATCCACGGAATCCCGCCGCACATAGAGTCAATCAGGTATATTTCTCTTTTGTGACAATCTTTAGCTTGATTAGCCCCACCTCGCCTCCCTACAAAATGATCCATATCGGGGGGCGAATCGACTCACGGTTGTTCAGTCTTAGAGCGCGATACTCTGTCGGGTTCCCTTTGGAACCGGGTAAGGTCGCGCTTTGCCGGGCAATTATCGGGCGGTTTTTATAGTTGGGGAGGGTGTTTTTAAGATATGTCTGTGCCTCCCGTTTCCTTGACCGGATCAACACCAGCGGAAAATCCGCTTTCAGCCGCTTGGCAGGATGTACAGACGTCTTTACGACAGTCTCTTGGTGCGCGCAGTTTCGATCATTGGCTGAAGCCTGTATCGCTCTCGGGATATAGTGCCGAGGACGGCATCATCCACCTTTCACTGCCATCAGAATTTATGGCAAGTTGGGTCCGGTCACATCATGGTGACAGACTGCTGCATGCGTGGCGTGCCATTCTGCCCCATGTTCGCGGCATTTCTATCAGTGTGGCAAATGCCGCTGTTGTTGAAACCTATGTCGCGCCGACAGAAGCAGCACCTATCGACCTCAAGCAGGAGCCGACGGAAGGCTATGCGTTCGATCCGCGTCTGACCTTTGACCGGTTTATCACTGGACCTGCAAATGCTGTTGCTGCGACTGCGGCGAAGGCATTAGCTGCAGGTGCACCAATGCGGGTCAATCCGCTCTTCATCTATTCGCAGACCGGCCACGGCAAGACCCATCTCCTCAATGCAATTGGCCATGAGTATCAGCGCCAAAATCCGCGCGCGCGGGTGTTGTACATGTCGGCTGAGCGCTTCATGTTCGATTTCGTTTCGGCGATGCGCGCCAAGGATACGATCAGCTTCAAAACGCGGTTGCGCTCCGCAGACTTGATGATGATCGACGATGTTCAGTTCATCGCCGGCAAGGAATCGACCCAAGAGGAATTCCTTCATACGGTGGATCAATTGATCTCCAGTGGCAAGCGGGTCGTGATTAGCGCGGACCGGGCTCCCCATGCGCTGGACGGCGTGGAGGGGCGTATCTTGTCCCGCCTGACGCAGGGCCTTGTCGTCGATATTCAGCCTGCGGACTTTGCGCTGCGACGGGCGATCATTGGTGCAAAGGCCGCCGCGCTGGAAGGCGTCGAGATTTGCGACGATGTGCTTGATCTGCTTGCCGCGCGCATCGCCACCAATGTTCGGGAACTCGAAGGCGGCCTGAACCGACTGACGGCCTATGCCGCACTCGGCAACCAGGCGATCACGGTCGAATTCGCCGAAGAGATCCTCGAAGACATGTTCCGCGCCAGCAAGCGCCGGATTACGATTGACGAAATCCAGAAACGCGTTTCGGAACATTTCCACATCCGCCACGCCGAGATGGTATCGGCCCGCCGCGCGCGCGAAGTGGCCCGCCCGCGCCAAATCGCCATGTATCTCGCCAAGCAACTGACTCCGCGTTCGCTGCCCGAGATTGGCAGGCGCTTCGGCGGACGTGATCATACCACGGTGATTCATGCCGTCCGTCAAATAGAAAAACTCCGCGCCGCCGATAGCGAAATTGATACCGACGTCCGCACGCTGATCCGCGTTCTGGAAAGCTGATCATTGCGCGTGAAATACGCTTTGTCATTCCAAACTTGATTTGGAAACCAGCCAGAAAACGGACGCGATAGCGTCCTTGACGCAGTCAAACAGCCTTGCGGCTGGAACGCTAGCGCGTCCGAAATTTGCTGGTTTCCAAATCAAGTTTGGAATGACGAAGTGGATCATATTTAACACATGTCGCTTCCCAGGCTAAGGGCAACGGATGCGTCGCCCGATATTCCGACTTCTGACCCTTTGCTTGTTCGCATTCATCCTGTCGCTCATCGCCGGGAAGACATGGATCCTGCCGCAAGACTGGCTCGCCGATAATGCGAGCGGCTGGATCATGGCGGAACTTCGGCTTCCCCGAGCGATTCTCGGCGCCAGCATCGGTGCTGTGCTCGGCTTGTCAGGGGCTGTTCTTCAGGGCTATCTTCGTAATCCACTGGCAGACCCCACCGTTGTCGGCGTCTCCTCAAGTGCTGCCCTTGGCGGCGTCAGCGCCATATTCCTCGGCCTCTCGACATATCCAGCCGCAATCTTCATCTGCGCGATGATCGGCGCGGGAGCGGCGATGTTACTGCTCATCCAGATGGCAGGCAAAGGCGGCGGCCCGCTCGGCTTCATCCTGGGCGGTATGGTGCTCTCGACACTCGCCGGATCACTCACCGCCTTCATGATCAGCATCGCCCCCAATCCGTTTGCCGCCAGTGAGATCATTGCGTGGATGATGGGCGCGCTGACTGACCGGGGCATGGACGATGTGATCCGCGCCCTGCCCTTCATGATCATCGGCAGCATGATCCTGGCGACGACGGGCCGTGCGCTCGATGCGCTTACACTGGGCGTTGATACGGCGCGGACGCTGGGCATTGATCCCAAGCGCCTGCAATGGATCGTGGTGACGGGCGTTGGCTTATCAGTTGGTGCGTCGGTGGCGGTTTCGGGCATCGTGGGTTTCGTCGGGTTGATCGTCCCCCATTTGATGCGCAGTCTGGTGGGCGAGAAGCCCTCTGCGTTGTTGTTGCCGTCTGCACTTGGCGGCGCGG
>JBJOLA010000180.1:0-6618 GCA_046045815.1 Pseudomonadota bacterium | reverse complement strand
TCGGGCAATTGTGAGTTGTTGAAGCCCGATTGAGCCGACGCCACCGTCGACGTGACCGCCAAAGCAATCGCCAACAATGCAGCGCGCATCACTGAGCCCCCCGTAGTTTGGCAATCAGCTGGGGCACATCATCGGGCGTGATAATGCCGATATGTTGATGCCGGATCATGCCCTTTCCGTCTACCACAAATGTCTCTGGCACGCCAGCCGAACCCAGCGCGATCTGAGCGTGGCTATCAATATCCATGCCTATACGCGAATAAGGATTACCATTGTCTGAAAGGAATTTCTGTAGCGCGGCTGGCGTATCATGCACCGCAATCCCTGAAATTTCAACGCCTTGCGCTTTCATTTCGACCAACACCGGGATCTCGGCGACGCACGGCACACACCAGCTGGCAAAGACGTTGACGAGTTTTGGCTTGCCATTTTTGAGGAACGCGGCGTCCACCGCTTCGGTTGAAACGAACGCGCCAGGCAGCATCATCGCGGGCACTGGCTTGCCGACCATTGCCGACGGCACAGCATGATCAGACGGCTTGATCAGCCCGACCGCAAAGATGCCGAACAAGGCAACAAATATCCCAAACGGAACCCAGAGCCAGATGCGCTTCATGCTGGCACCTTCTTGCGGAAGATCAGTTTCAAAAATCCAAACAGATCGCGGTCAACCCGACCGAGGAGCGACAACGTGCCCCCTATCGCGATCATCACACCGCCAAGCCAGATGAAGGTGACAAACGGTTTCCACCACATGCGGATTGGATAGCCATCACCGCCCGTGGGTGCGCCGATGACGAGGTAGAGCTGCCCGTTCCAGCTCGTCTGGATTGCAGACTCGCTGGTTTCCATCGGCGGCGTTGTAAACGTTCGGGATTGCGGATGCATTGCGTAGGGTGTTCCGTTGCCGCGTTGCACCATCATCTCAGCGTCAAGCGCATTCCAGTTGGGCCCGGGCACTTCGCTGACGCCGTTGAGCGTGACCTTGTAGGGGCCGATGGCCTGCGTATCGCCAGGCTTCATCGAAAGCAGGGCTTGTTCGGTAAACGCGCTGTCCGATGCCATCCCGGCGAGGCTTACGGCGCATCCCAGATGAGCGAGAACCATGCCGTAGGTGAAGAGCGGTGTGCGCCGCAGATTGCGCTTCCACAGTGGTGCGACGCTGGCTGCAGCAACCCCAGCCGCTACGACCAGCCCGAAGAACGGCAACAGTCCGATCGATCTGCCAAAGGCCAACGCGGCAATGAACAATGTTGCCGCGAGAACCAGAACCGGTATCGACAGCCGCTCGATCACCTGCTTGCCACTATCGCGCCGCCACCGCATCAAGGGTCCGGCAGACATCGCGCAAACGAGGATCAACGCAATCGGACCCGCCGTCGCGTTGAAATAGGGCGCGCCAACCGAAATCTTGGTGCCCGTCGTTGCTTCGAGCACCAGAGGGTAGAGCGTGCCGACCAGCACGATGACGAGGATGATCGACAGCGCGAGATTGTTGAACACCAGCGCGCCTTCGCGGCTTACGATGTCAAAGCGGTTGCCCTCACGCACGGTGCCAATCCGCAGCGCAAAGAGTGCCATCGCGCCGCCGATATAAAGCAGCAACAACATCAGGATGAAGCCGCCTCGGCTGGGGTCCACCGCAAAGGCATGAACGCTGGTGAGAACGCCCGACCGCACAAGGAAGGTGCCCACCATCGACATCGAGAAGGCAACAACCGATAGCATGATCGTCCAAGCCCGAAGGCCGTCCCTTGTTGCGAGCACGGTTACTGAATGGAGCAAAGCAGTTGCGGCCAGCCACGGCATCAACGACGCATTCTCAACCGGATCCCAGAACCACCAGCCGCCCCAGCCGAGTTCATAATAAGCCCAGTAGCTGCCTGCCGTGATCCCCAAAGTCAGGAAAATCCAGGCGCCCAATATCCAGGGGCGCATCGCACGGGCGAAAGCGGGGCCAACGTCGCGGGTGATGAGAGCGCCAACCGCGAAGGAGAATGCAACCGACATGCCGACATAGCCCATGTACAGCGTCGGCGGGTGGAAGGCGAGGCCAGGATCTTGCAAAAGCGGGTTCAGCCCCTGCCCATCCGCCGGTGCCGGATCGATCCGCGCGAAGGGGTTGGATGAGAGCAGCAAGAATGCGTAAAAGCCGAGCGCAATCGCCCCTTGAGCGGCAAGCGTCGCCGTTTTAGTGCGGATGTCGAGCATGCGTTCGAACACCGCGACGGTCGCGCCGCCAATGCCTAAAATCGTCACCCAGAGCAGCATAGAGCCTTCATGATTGCCCCACGTCCCGGAAAATTTATAAAGCCAGGGCTTGGCCGAATGGCTGTCACTGACGACCAGCAATACTGACATGTCGGATCGCAAAAAGACGATAATCAAACAGGCAAAGGCAGTCGCCACCAGCGCCATCTGGGCAATTGCCACAGCGGGAACGGCGGCCATCAATCCTTCATAACGCTTGGTGAGGCCTAAAGCACCCAGCGCCAATTGCAGCAGCGCCATCGCCGCCGCAAGCCAGAGCGCGGCAAGACCAGCTTCGGCGATCACTTCTCCACCTCACCCGTTTTATGCATTTTGCCGGCCAGTTCTGGTGGCATATATTTCTCATCATGTTTGGCCAGCAAGTTGCTGGCGGTGAAAGAACCGTCCGCATTCATGCTGCCTTCGGCGATGACGCCGCTATTTTCCTTGAACAGGTCTGGCGTGATCCCCTTGAAAACTACCGGCACAAGATCCGGGCCATCCGCGACAACGAAATGCACCGTCACACCGTCCGCTTCGCGGTTGATCGATTTATCCTGAACCATCCCGCCAAGTCGGATTGCGCGACCAATTTCTAAATGTTCGCGCTTGATATCTGATGGCGAATAGAAATAGGCCGCCTTATCCTTGAGTGCCGACATTGCGAGCAAAGCTGCCCCGACAATGGCAACCAGCGCCACAATCGCAAGGGTCAGTCGTTGATGCTTTGCTTTCATTAGTTTCCTCAAAAATCTAGTCGGTAACCTGCGCTGAAGACGAGACCACGTTCATGCGTCACGGTAGCAGCTGACGATGCGTTTGCCGGTACCATTGTCTTGGCGAAATTGGCACCAATTTCGATTTCTACTTCTGATTGGCGTATCGGGTAATAATTGAGCCGCAAGGTGGGCTGGAACTGGCGGAGCGTCGTGCCGCTGAACTGATTGGAAACGCCGTAGCGGGCGCGCGGACTCAACCGGAACTTGTTGGTGATTGCAAAGCGCGCGTTAACGTCTGCCGAGTAGGTATGGCCGGACTGCGTGTTTGCGTAGCGGCTGCTCAAAATCCAGATGTCATTTTTGAACGCCAGGCCGGTCCCGATCAGCTGCGCGCCGTAATAATATTCCTTGCCCACTTTTGGCTGGCCGAGAATGGGCGCGGAACCCGGCGTGACCAAAGTGATATCGGGCGTGCCGCCGGTATCCGTAACCGTTGCATCAAAATTTGCTTGCAACTTGGACGTCACAGGCCGCGCATATGACACCGTCAGCGACTTTGAAACGCCGACATTGAACAAAGCGAGTTGCTTGATCTGAGCATCCGTAAAGTAGGTTTGCAGATCGCGCAGGTCAGCAATGCGGTTGAATGTTCCAGGAAAAACCTGACCGCCCGTCGCCCTTGTCGTGGAGAGCAGCGGGGATTGGCGGTAGTCAGCGGTGATACTGAGGCTCGATTGATCCTTGAAGTTATAGTTCAAACTGACCAACCCTAAGTTCAGTTTGTTGAAATGAACGTCATAGTCAATCAAGGTGAAGGCGTTAAACCGCCCCCGGATATAACGCATTTCAGTTCCAACCGAACGGCGATCAATCAGCCCGTGACTGCGCTGGTCAAACCAATAGAGCGTGGCCTGAAAATTATCTTTTCGAGCGCCAAAATCAGCGGAAACCCCGTAGAAATAGCGATCTTGCTCGACAAAAATATCGCGCGAGGAATCAACAGGAAAGCCGCCAACGAGATTGAGTTTGAGGCGCGGTTTGAACTGCCATCCCACCTGGGCACCATCAAATCGACCAAAGACGCCGACGCCATTCTTGGTCTGGCGGCCGATGCGCGTGGAAAGGTTGAGGACCGTGTCAGAATAGTCAAAGTAGAGCGCACTTAGCGATTTGCTGTTGGCGTCCTTCATGGTGCCCGGCAACGTCTGCCCAGTGAGCGGGTCCTTTCGAGGCGAACGGCGGAAGTTGTTTGTGTAGGATCCAGCCGCCCGCAAAAGCAATTGCGTCCGATCATCACCACCGGTGAGGGTGACGTCGGCATTGGTCAGAAGCTGGTTCTGGTTGATCTGAGTGGGGCTGATCGGATTGCCGTCCGCGTCCTTTTGCTGGGGCACACCGTCCTGGATCGATGATCCTCGATCCTGAAAATAAAATTGCGAGAAGCTTCCCCGTGTGCCCCACCGCCATTTCTGTGCGGTGCGCGCGCGTGAACTTGTGCCATTGGCGGCGCGAAGTTCGGGCGTTGCGGCTTGCGGCGTCGCGGCGACGACGGCTTCGAGCCGCTGCTTGACGCGTTCGAAACTCTCTCCCGAGGGATAACGCTTCAGATAATCTTCGTAGGTTGCCCGGGCTTGGGCGAACTGGCCTTTGCGTTCGCGCGTCAAGCCGTAAAGCTCCAGCGCACGCGGCGTCAGCTCATTTTCCGGTTGTGCGAGGGCAGTGGTGAGGAGTTGGATTGAACGATCATTTTCGCCGGACTTGAGTGCCAGTTGAGCGTCAGCCACTGCCTTCGTCATTGTTGCCTGGCCAGCGGCGGAGAGCGGCCCACTTGCCGCTGTTGGCGTCGAGACCAATTGCGCGCTTCCATTGAGCGGTGTCGCGAGGCCTTGCGCGCGTTCGTCGGCCGAAACCTTTACGACCCAAGAGTCGGGGAAGCCCGGCAAGATTTTGACGCGGGCAGCCTCTGCTGCAGCGCGTGTCTCGAAGAATCCGACACGAACCCGGTGCCACGTCTGCCCATCCTGATCAAACCGCGTCTCATAGGTTTGATAGCTACTGACCAATTGCGTTTGTGCAGGCGATAGATCGCCAACGGGGCCTGCTTGTGACACCGCATTGATGACATAGAGGCCCACCTGCGCCCGAGTTCCCGATTGAGCACCCGCTTGGGGACCCGACACATTTGTGTCAGAGATCGGCACGTCCGTTGCCAGGCGCGGCGAGTCCGCCATTGCCGAGGTACAGGCCGTCGCATCTCCTGCTTCATTCACGGAAATGATGACATTTTGCGGTTGATCACCCGATTTCACGTCGAAATGGACGTCCCGCGTGAAGAACAGGGACAGCACGGGGCCGGCAGTGTTGTCACCGTCATATTCGATCGAGCGGAGCGCTGGCACGCCAGACGGGGAGCGCAGAGCTTCGCGCACGCGCGGGCTTCCTTCCAGTGGCTTCACGCGGATATGGAGTTCACGTCCACTTGTCTGCGGGAAGAAACTGAGCACCTGCACACGAATGTTAAACGTCACGGTCATGACCGAGCAGGTCCCCACCGTCGAAGCGCTCACATCAGACAATACCCGATCGCTAACGGTTTGCGCTTGTGCAAATTCCGGGGCGACAATTGCTGAGGTTACGGCCGCCGTAGCAAAAAGGGTGGCGGTGAATCCGCGTCTGCTGGTCATTTCATGGCCCCGTTAGAAGTTACCGTCGCTGACGCGGTGATGACTGTTCCGGGTCGTTTTGACCTTGGACAATGTGGCGTCAGTATATTCGTGACATGATCCGGCACAGTTTCTGAGCTCAGCGACAGTGTATAATACATTCCCATATTTCTTGTGCGAGTCTGGTTTAAAGTTGGCGGCATGGCAGCCGGCACAATCTGGCCGATACGCGGGGGTCCGGTAAGGAACCGTTTGCGCATTCGTGGTGTGGCAGTCCGAACAGAGAAGTGCGCGAGAATGGCGACCCGGATAGAGCGGTGACGTATGGGTGTAGGCCGTGACCGGTATCCATGCGCCGGGGCGATGGCACATTTCACAGCCAACGGTCGTCTGGAAGTGCGTCGGTGATTTTCCAGTCGCACTCACACCATTGTGGCAGGTTGCGCAGCCGCTGACGATGCCGGTGTGATCATAAAGCGCGCCGGTGAACGTCAAGGTTGATTTATGGCAATTTTCGCAAGGTGCCGTCGTCGCGATGTGCGTGGCTGGCTTGGCGAGACCCGTTCCGCCCGGGGTATGACACTGCACGCAATTGGCGGTGATGCCGGTATGGTTCATCACGGCACCAACAAAGGTCGTGAAGCCCTTGTGGCACAATTCGCACGACTGGGTCGTCGGAAGATGGGTTGCCGTCTTCGGCAGGCCGGTGCCGCCAGGGGTATGGCAAGATACGCAGTTGGTCGTGATACCGGTGTGATCAAACACGGCGCCTAGGAAACTGACCGTCGACTTGTGGCAATTTTCGCACGGCGCGGATGTAACGACGTGGGTCGCAGGCTTGGCAAGACCCGAGCCGCCCGGTGCATGGCACTGCACACAATTGGCGGAGATGCCTGTGTGGTTCATCACGGCACCAACGAAGGTCGTGAATGATTTGTGGCACAGTTCGCAAGACTGCGTGGTGGGCAAATGGGTCGCGGTCTTGG
>JBJOLA010000139.1:0-8779 GCA_046045815.1 Pseudomonadota bacterium | reverse complement strand
GAAACTGGTGAACACTTCGGCTTCATCGACGTCCTGGGTGTGGGTTGGGAAGAAGGAGCGATGGCCCCAGTTTTGGCCGCCCCGGATGAAGAAGGCCTGGATCCCCACCGCGCCATTTTTGTGGGCAAGCGCAAAAATATCGGCATCACCCACGCCCTCGGCATGGATCGCCTGGCTCCCCTGGATGAAGGTGAGCGCGCGAAGCCGATCCCGCATGATTGCCGCGCTTTCAAAATCGAGAGCGCCAGCCGCAGCTTCCATTTGGGCTCCAAGCTTGGTCTGCACCTGGGTCGATTTGCCGCCGAGGAAGGCCTTCGCATCAGCCACTAGCTCGTCGTAAGCCTGCGGCGTGATCCGATCCACGCACGGGGCCGAGCAGCGCTTGATCTGGTACAATAGGCAGGGTCGATCTCGCCTGCTGAAAAAACTATCGTTGCAACTGCGCAACAGGAATAGTTTCTGCAGGGCGTTGAGCGTCTGGTTGACCGAGCCTGCACTGGCGAATGGACCGTAATAATTGCCCTTGGCCCGCCGTGCCCCCCTGTGTTTCTGGATGCGGGGAAAAGCGTGATCATCGCGGAGCAGGATGAAAGGGAAGCTTTTATCATCGCGCAACAGGACATTGTAAGCGGGCCGATACCGCTTGATGAGCTGCGCCTCCAGCAGCAGCGCCTCCGCCTCGCTATTGGTTGTGACGATTGTCATCGAGCGGGTCTGCGCGACCATCCGGCGGAGACGATTGGGGAGCCGGTCGACCTGGGTATAGTTGCTTACCCGGTTTTTGAGCGCCTTCGCCTTGCCGACGTAGAGCACATCGCCGCGCGTATCGTGCATCCGGTAAACGCCGGGTTTTAGCGGCAGGGTCTTCCAGACATTACGGATCGCGGCGACGCCCGCCTCCAGATCAGGCAGTTCCGCACCGCGCACCGCGTAGGTCGCCTTGTCCTCATGGAACCTGTCTGGGGCGTCTGGCTTGGACATGATGCAGCCTTAACCTTGGGCAGCCGAGGCGGCTAGTCCTTCCCTTTGCTACCCATGAAGTGCCAGATAATGCCAAAGCCCAAGGCACCACAGACGGCGATCAACAGTATGTCGGTGGTTGGCATGATTGGCGTTTATTCGCCTGATGGGGGGCCGAGTTTATCACCCTTGCCGAACAGCCGTACAATGAATTTGCGGATTGATGCGAAGAAGGCAATGAAACCAACCGCAATGATTTTCCAGAAGACGAGCAATCCTTTGAGCAGACCGCCGAACAGGCCGGTTTTCACCAGCGCTGCTGCTGCGCCACCTGTAACAAGTGCGGCGAGGCCATACTGGGACACTTTGTCACCGTCCTTGTATGATGCGTAGTCCTCGCCAGAGCCGTAAGCGAAACCTTTATTGGCCACCCGGAATTCGGCAAGATCGTCCTTCAAATATTCCGGAGAGGTGATCAATGTCGCATCCATCACGCCGCGCCGCCCGAGCATTCGCAGATGGTAATTGATGTTGTTGCCAGATGGACTGCCGAGCGTGACACCATATTCGAGATTGTGCGTGGCGGCGTCATAGTGCGGGGGCACTGCCCAGCCGACGACGGTTAGCGGATCAAGGCCTTGTTCCTTCCGCGTGCTGTTTGACGCTTCCTGGCTTTCGCGCAGAGATTTGAGTAGAGCGTCCGCGTCAATCTTTTCGTCATCCTTGACGTAACCCATTTCATCAAAGGCATAGACCGCAAACCAGTTGCGACTTTTCGCGGCGACGACGTAGCTATTGTCTTCGGGCAGATTACCTGTCAGTTTCAACAGGCTGTTCGTGCCTTTGGGATCAAGGAAGCGCGTCTTGACATCCAGCGCTATTGCCGCGCGGGCAGTAATCGGCGGCTTGGACGGCGCATTGACCCAAGGCAGCGCTTCATACTTGGCAATTGTCGCTTTGACGTCCGCACTTGGCTCCGCCGATGAAGGGGCCTCAGCGAAGGCAGGGGATATCGCGGCGAGCGCGACCACATACGCGCAAATTGTGAATGGACGCATCAATTGTTCCCCCGACCAAGTAGACCAAGAGCTAACCTGTCAATGACGCGAGTGCAAGTTAGTTGAGGCGGGAAATCGTCGCATCAATGAGGGGCTTGTCGGTCGCTGACGTGTGGCCAGCGGCGATCAGCATTGCCGCAGCGGCGGTGGCAGCATTGGCGGCCTTGGCGCGAACCTCGGCGATGGCGGCGCGTTCGGCGGCACCAATTTTATCTTCCGCCATCTGGGCGCGGCGGGCGATAAGCGCCGTCGCGTCTGACTTGGCTTGGGCCACGATCTCATCGGCTTCTTTGGCAGCAGCAACCTTGATCGCATCTGCCTCTTTGCCCGCTGCCTTATTCTTGGCAACATATTCGGCTTTCAACGCTTCGGCTTCAGCGCGCAGGTTTGACGCGGCATCCAATTGCTCCCGAATGCCCGCAATCTGTTTGTCGAGCATCCCTGCAACAATCGCAGGCACCTTCTTCCAGAGCATGATCGCAAATACCGCGACCATCGACATGGCGACCCAGCCGCCCGCATCAAGGCCCAGCGCAGTCGCTTCAGCAGATTCGTGGGTGCCGGGAACCTGCGTTCCTGCATTATACTGTTGCTCAGCCATTGGCGAGTGCTGCCTTTACTGCCTTGGCAGCGCCTGCTGCCGTAACCTTCATGCCCGAAACCTTGGCAACGATATCTTGTGCCGCGTCGGTGGCGACTTCTTCGACGCTGGCAAGTGCTTTTGCACGGGCCTTGGACAGTGCGGCGTCTGCTGTTGCCAGCTTTGCCGCAATCTCTACGTCCGCCTTGGCAACGCGGTTGGCAGCATCCTTGGCCGCCTTGGCCTTGGCCGCCGCTGCAACCGACTGCGCATCAGACCGAACGCCGAGCGCCCTGGCCTGAAGTGCTGTTTCCGCTTCCTCAGCATCGGCGCGTGCCTTGTGCGCCGCCGCCAGATCAGCCGCGATCTTGCCGTCGCGTGCGTCGACAGTCGCTTCGATCTTGGGGAGCATACCCCGACCGATCACGAAATAGATGACAGCCAGCACCACCAGGAGCCAGAACCACTGTGACGCATAGGCCAACATGAGTTGGTTGATTTGGGGCATGATGCTTCCGTGACCTTAAGCGTCATCCCATCGGAGGACGGGACCCAGAACCGAAAACAAAAGACTCTTTGTGATAGGGCTGGGTCCCGGCCTTCGCCGGGATGACGGCAATATCAATTAAACAGCGTAAAGAATGATCATCGCAACGGCGAATGCGATCAGGCCGAGCAATTCAGCAGCTGCAAAGCCGATGAACAGGCGGCCCTGCTGACCGTCAGCCGCAGCGGGGTTACGCAGTGCGCCTTGAAGGAATGAGCCGAACACATTGCCCACGCCGGTGGCAGCAACGCCAACACCGATTGCAGCCAGGCCAGCGCCGATTACTTTTGCAGCTTCGAGATCCATGATAAACTCCCTTGGTAAATTCAGTTGGTTGAAGAGTGACTTAGTGCAGGTGCACCGCATCGTTGATGTAAAGTGATGTAAGCAGCGCAAACACATAGGCCTGAATGGCGCAAACCAGCAGCTCGAGTGCACTAACGCCCGCGATGAACACGAAGCTCAAGGCCGAAATTGCGATTCCGGTGCCGCCTGCGTTGAGGCCCTGCACAATGAAGCTGCCGAACACGTCGACCAGAATATGCCCTGCGATCATCGCCACGAACAACCTCAGCATGAGGCTGAATGGGCGGACGAGGAACGACACGAACTCAATCGGAACGATCAGTAGCTTGAGCACGAACGGCGTTCCGTGCGGCACAAACAGTGAGAAAAAGTGCAAGCCGTGCTTCCAAAAGCCAACGATGATCACGATCGAAAAGCTGATGATCGCCAGCACACCGGTGATCGAGAATTGGCTGGTCACCGTGAAAGGATGCGCGGCAGGGATGATCCCGAACGGCATCATGCCCATCAGGTTGGAAAACAGGATGAACATGAAAACTGTGAATACCCACGGCACATATTTCTTGCCTTCTGGGCCGATGTTGGTCGCCAGCATGCCGGAGATAAAGCCTGTTACGCCCTCAACCGCTACCTGCCAGCGACCCGGAACCAACGAACGCTTCATCCCGCCCATCATGAACACATAGATTGCGGCCAGCACAATCAGCATCCACAGCGCGCTGTTGGTGAACTGTAATGGTGATCCGGTAAGCTCTCCCCCGCCAAGCGGATGGATTGCGAACTGGTGCATTGGGTCGATCTTGCTTTCGGCCGCCACGCGGTAAACCCCTGTATCTCTAGTTCAGGATTGCCCGGACTATTCCGGACGTTCCTTTGAAATTCGCCATATTTCTCTGCCAGCGGCGAAGACCCCTAGAGCCAACAACACCAGCAAAACCTTGGGTGTGCTGCCGATCTGACGGTCAATGAACCAACCGATCAGCGCCCCACCCAGTGGATATCCCAGCAAGACCGACAAAACCCGGTTCCCCTGCGACGCGCCTTTGCCCGTCATGCCGAGGTTAGCGGCCACTTGTGTCGTCCTCACCTTTTCCGTGTGTTGAACATCGCGGAGCCGCGCGTCGAGTGACGCCAGCCGCGGGTCTTCCACACCGTCGGGGTCCTGTTCGGGATCGTTCGAAGCCATGATGATTCGTCCTGTCGGCCAAGCAAAATCGCCATGAAAACGGTCAATCCCGCCAAGGCACCGGCGCTTTAGGAAAGGGGGGGCTGGAAGTCAACCGGGTGATGGTGCAGTGCGGCAATCGAACACGCTCTAATCGTTCAGAGTAGTCCGGCGGCACGGAAGCTAAAACGACCCGTCTTTGCCAAAATGACATGATCGTTAAGGCAGATATCGAGTGCGGCGAGAATTTGGGCGAGGCGGCGGGTGAAGGCATAGTCTTGATGGCTGGGTTCCGGACATCCGCTCGGGTGATTGTGCGCCAGCACCAGGCCGGACGCACCAAGCGCGAGCCCGCGTGCGACGATCGGGCGAAGCGCCACCGAAACCCGGTCGCTCAGTCCCGAAGTCGTGTGGTCCACCGCCAGCAGCTGTTGCGCTGCGTCATACCAGGCCAGATCAAGCTGTTCATGGGGCTGGTCAACGAGCGCAGCAAACAGATCAGGAGCAGCGGTTTCCACTGGATGGGCATGCACATTTTGCGCCGCATTGGCGAAGGGAAGTGGAGCGGTTGCGGCTCGAACTTAGTCCGAAACGGCGGTTCAATCGAGGAAATCGACCTTGTCATAATAATCAGGCGGCGCGACATTTTCCATCCGCTCGGACAGCAGTGGCCGAAAGCTTGGCCGAGATTTCAGGCCCGCATACCAGACTTTGGTTTGCTTATGCCCACGCCAATCAATCCCTCCGAGATAATCCGCGACCGAGATATGGGCAGCGGCAGCCAAATCCGCGAGGCTCAACGTTGCACCCGCGAGCCAATTGCGGTGATCGAGCAGATAATCGACATAGTCCATCAACTGGTTGGCATTCTTCATTGCCTCACGCAGCATCCCCGCGTCTGGCGACGTGCCGTGGAGAACGCGCTTGAGCATCCGCTCATGCATCAGAGGGCCAACCACATGAGCGTAGAAATGTTCATCGAACCAAGCGGTCAGGCGGCGGATCTCGGCACGGTTGATCGCTGTGCCCGAAATCATAGGGGATTGCTCAACCGTTTCTTCGAAATATTCGCAGATCGCGCCAGAGCTCATCAAATGAATATTGCGCTGGCTTTCAACCAGCACAGGCGTTTGGCCGGCTGGGTTCAGATCGAGGAATTCATCTCGACGTTCCCACGGGCTTTCGCGCACGAGTTCATAGCCAACGCCCTTTTCCCCCAAAAGGAGACGGACTTTGCGCGAGAAGGGACAGAGAGGAAATTGATAAAGTTGCCACATCGAATGCAGGGCCATAGCCGCTGCATTCGATATCGTCACCCCCTACTTAGCGGGAGTTCGGTAGGGCACCCTCCATTTTCTTCATCGCCTCTTCCATCTGAGGCATGATTTGGGCGAAGGCAGACATCATTGCCCCCATCGACCCGACCATCGCGCGGGTGCCTCCCTGCATCTTGCGTTCGAAGTTCGGATCATCCCGCGACGCCAACTCGCGCAAGGTTCTGCCGTGCATCTTGATCTTCTTGCCACCGTTCATCGGCTCAAGCGCCTTGGCGATGCCGTCAATCCGCATATCCATGAGCGCAGATATCATCGAGCCAAAAGCATTTGACATCGCTTCCTGAGCAACGGGATCGTTGAATTTGTCAGCCATCACCTGCATGTCACGCTGAGTTTCAGAGGGCGCCGTTGCAAGCGCGGGCGTAGCGAACGAAAGTGCGAGAACGGCTAAAAGGGCTGAACGCATGTGCGTGCCTTTCCAAAATACGGGGGAACCGCCCCCGATTGAGAAAGCCTCTAAAGTGATTCGGCTTTCACAGGGCTGAACGCGGCGTTTGCGGGCGTTAATGCCATCACCCCAGCCAAATCAACGCCGCCGCACCGGCTGCTATCCGGTACCACGCAAATGGCGCAAAGCCATAACGCGATACGATGCCGACGAATCCCTTGATCACCGCCAGCGCGACCACAAACGACACGGCCCAGCCGATTGCAATATCACTCAGCCCGCTTGCCATGATTTCATCGTGGTGTTTCAGGCCCTGCACCAACGTGGCCCCGGCCATCGTCGGCACCGCCAGGAAGAAGCTGAATTCGGCTGCCGTTTTGCGGTCCACTCCCATCGACAGCGCGCCCATGATTGTCGCGCCGGATCGGCTAACGCCCGGGATCATCGAGATACATTGGACGAAGCCCACGCCGAGCGCCATCTTCATCGACATGGCTTCCACCGAGGCAACCCGCGCGACCTTCGCGATCCGTTCGATCAGCAATATCGCAAACCCGCCAAGAATGAGCGCCACTGCGACAATCCGCGGCTTGCCCAGCATCGCCTCAATCTTGTCATGGAGCGCCAGCCCGATCACGGCAGACGGCAGGAACCCGAGCGCGACGTTGCGCACAAAGGCCACTGCGCCGCTTTCCATCCTGGTCAGCCGCATCAGCACATCAACAAAGGTGCGCCAGTAGAGCACGACAACCGCCAGGATCGCTCCCGACTGGATGACGATGTTGAACACTTCCCATTTCTGGGGATCATAGCCGAGCAACGCATCCGCCAGGATCAGATGGCCCGTCGAGGAAACCGGCAGGAACTCCGTGACGCCTTCAACGATGCCGAGGATGACGGCGGAGAGGGGATCGCTCACGCCGGGCTGCCGATACTGAAACGCCCGTGTTTTCGGTACATCATGAGCCAGTCCCGTGCGACGATATCCAGTGGCGTCGGGGCAATGCCGAGCGCCCGCAAGCCCGCCGCGCCGTCGCTCACCACATTGTCTTTGCCCAACATCAGCCACTGGTCCCATGTCATCGGGGCACCGGGGAGCCAACCGGTTAGCCGCGCCATAAGTGACGCAATCGCATTTGGCACAGCCACGAAGGTCTTGCGCCGCCCCGTCCGGCTTGCAATCCAGTGGTTGACCTCGGCCATTGTCATCACTTCCGGCCCGCCGAGTTCGTAGGTTTTGCCGTCGCCTGCACCCATTGCCGTGAGCACCGCGCGTGCGACATCGCCGACATAGACCGGCTGAAATCGGACCGCCCCGGCGATCACCGGCACAATCGGCAGCAGCCGAATGAGTGCGGCAAAACGGTTGATGAATTGATCTTCACGGCCAAAGATCAAGGACGGGCGAAAGATCACCGCAGTTGGGAATGCCGCGCGCACCGATACTTCCCCTTGGCCCTTAGACCGCCCGTAACGTGACGGCGATTGGACGTCGGCGCCGATCGCCGAGAGATGCACGAGAGATGCAACGCCCGCAGCCGCAGCCGCCTGTGCTACATTCCCCGCGCCGCCGTTCTGCACTGCATCCATATTGTCAAAGCTGCCCACCAGATTGATCACCGCATCTGCGCCGGCCACCGCTGCGCCCAGCGTTTCCGGTCGCGTCACATCCGCCGCGATATAAGCGATTTGCCCGAGATTGGCCTGCGCTTTCAAAAACCAGCCGCGCTTCGGATTGCGTGACGCCACCCGCACCCGCACGCCCGTTTTGAGTAGCGCCTCCACCACATAGCGGCCGACAAACCCATCGCCGCCAAAAACCGTCACCAACGCCGCCATATTCAACATTCCCAAGAAACAATCGATGCAATTGCCCTAGCCCGCGCTCGCCTCCATTGACAAGCGCCAACCGCCACGGCTACGGGCGCGCTCCTACCCAACACGTGCCCGGATGGCGGAATTGGTAGACGCACCAGCTTCAGGTGCTGGCGCTCGCAAGGGCGTGGAGGTTCGAGTCCTCTTCCGGGCACCACTCTCGGTCAAAGATGGGCACCACCCCTTTGAGGGGCTGCTCTCCTTTGACCAAGGCATGTTCGAGCGCAGCCTTGCTCCCGCGAACGGTAATCGCAGTATCGCTCAATGTGACCTCCTGCACGAGCAACCTGACATAGGCGGTTCGCAACGCTTGGTCCGGACCGCGAAGCTGTTCCCGCATAAACTCGCTGAACCGGGTGATTGCATGCGGCGTGATGCGCCGCTTACCCGACGACAATTGCCGATCAAGACTCTCCACTCTGGAGTTTGCGATTGCGAGTGCGGACTGGACTTGTAACGCTTTGGTTCCGGTCACTTGAGATTATAACCTCACTCAAGGAGACGGAACGTGTCGATCAAACATACAGAGGATTTCAAGCAGGAAGCGGTGCGGATTGCGCTGA
>JBJOLA010000076.1:0-3255 GCA_046045815.1 Pseudomonadota bacterium | reverse complement strand
GCGCGCACCAGCGCCACCGGTGCAGTAGCAAAGGCGGTGAACCAGCAGGCCGACCCGACCGCAGCGAGGACGCCGACCTGCCCAGAAACCCGCCAACTGCGAAAGACCTTGGACACTTGATCCCGTTCGCGCAGCACTATGTAGCTGCCCTGCATCACGATCTGTAACAACAGCACCGTCACCAGGGCGATGAGAGCTGCATGTATTTTGTCAGCGGTGTGGACCGCAAACGTGGCGCGCTTTACGAATATTGATGTGAGCGCGAAGAGGAACCCGGCACCGAGGCCGCAGAGAGCGGCAGGCTGGACCAATTGGCGAATGTGGAGACGTTCCCCGTTTGTGGAAAGGAAGATCACGCCCGCCACGCCGACTGCGACCCCCGCCCACGTCAAAGGGCTGAGCATTTCCCCCAGCATGATCATCGCCAAAAAGGCGCCCTGCACCGCTTCGGTTTTGGCGTAGGCCGTACCGACAACATAGGTGCGGTATCCGAAAGACATGATCAGCAAATTGGTGCCGATAACCTGAACGCCACCCGCCGCAAGCGCAAACGGCACGAAAGACGGACCGATCTCCGGCACGCTAGCGCCCCGCCACGCGGTGTAAATCCAAAGCAGCAGGCATCCCATCGGGAAACCGTAAAGGTAACGCACCAGCCCCGCTGCGTTGACCGATAGCTCCGCCCGCACGCGTTGCTGGACAGCGGTCCGCCATGACTGAAAGAAGCCGCCGAAAACGGTTGCGGGAAGCCAGATCGTCATATTGTGTCGGCGATCAATAGGGGCCTTGCGCAAAGTTGCAACCAAACCCGAAGCCCTCGTTAACCTAAAATTGGGAGGAGGTTTTAAGGTTACAGCCTTAGGGGGGGCGACATGCGGATTTTCCTTCTTGCGATCACGATGCTCCTTGCGTCACCAGCCATTGCTGCTGAGCAGGCGGTGTGGCGTTTAGGTATCGTGGGGGCACCGCTTTCACGGCCCCTGTTGACAACGTCGGCTGCAGAACGGGCGTTGCCCATCCGCTTTACTGCGAAAGTGGCGGATCGCTGGCCCGACAGTCGGGTAGAGAGCCCGATCAGTCCCACGTCTGACGCCCTTATCGCGCTTCAGACAAGCCCCCGGCTCAGCCCGTTGACACTTCTGGTGCACCCGCTCGCTAGCCATCGCAGTTTTGACGTGATGACGACGCAAGACGCCACACCTTACCAGCTGGCCATCACTGCTTCGAACACCGCGTTAGGTGTGGGCTTATCAGCGGCTTATGCCGTTCCGATGAGATGGGGCAGAGTTGGCAAAGGCTGGACAGCGTCGCCGTTTATTTCGATGGATTATAATCGCGTCGATTCCGCCCGCTTTGTCAACACCAACAGTCCCAAGCCGTTCACCAATGACAATGCGGACACCGGCCTGACGGGTGCGGCGGGTGCGACTATTTCCTATAGTCTGGGATCACATGCCCGGCTGCGGATCGACGGCTTCGGTGCGGCAATCGCGTCCACACAGGGCGAAGCGTCAGAGCGTGACCTTTCATCGGCAAGTGCTCAATTGGAAAGTGCGCTCCACGCCCACGGGATCGAATCAGTCTGGATCGAATACGGCGCCCGCGCGCACTTTCGACTGCACCGCCATCTCAACCTTGAAGCAGCAGTTGTGCGCACACGCGGCCCGGTTAACGGCAGTGCCACCGCCACGATGTTTGGACTGCGGCATAGTTTCTAGCAGAAAAATTAGACCTGCCGCTCAAACCCCCGCAAGCAGCCCCTCGCGCTTGATCTTTTCGCGCCACACCATTGGCGCACTTTCGTGGACATTATCGCCGCTGCTATCAACGGCGACTGTGACGGGCATGTCTTTCACTTCGAATTCGTAGATTGCTTCCATCCCGAGATCAGCGAAGCCAACAACTCTGCTTGCCTTGATTGCGCGGGAAACGAGATAGGCCGCGCCGCCGACCGCCATCAAATAGGCAACCTTATGTTCAGCGATCACCTTGACCGCGCCCTGCCCGCGCTCGGCCTTGCCGATCATCACCAGCAGTCCGAGATCGAGCATCATGTCGGTGAATTTGTCCATCCGCGTGGCCGTGGTGGGCCCCGCTGGGCCGACGACTTCACCCATGATCGGATCAACCGGGCCAACATAATAGATGGCCCGGCCAGCGAAATCGACCGGGAGTTCTTCACCCTTGGCCAGCATATCCTGAATGCGCTTATGCGCGGCATCGCGCCCGGTGAGCATCTTGCCGTTGAGCAGCAGCCTGTCCCCCGCTTTCCAACTACCGACGACGTCGCGGGTGAGTGTATCGAGATCAACCCGGATTGCGGCTTTGTCCGGCGTCCAGTTCACATCGGGCCACTCATTCAGATTGGGCTGTTCGAGATAGGCCGGTCCGCTGCCGTCGAGCACGAAATGAGCGTGGCGCGTCGCGGCACAATTGGGGATCATCGCGACGGGTTTTGACGCAGCGTGTGTCGGGAAATCCATGATCTTGACGTCGAGGATCGTCGAGAGACCGCCAAGGCCCTGCGCGCCGATGCCAAGAGCGTTGACCTTATCAAATATCTCCACCCGGAGCTTTTCAATATCGGTTTGGGGTCCGCGCAGTTTGAGCGAGGCCATATCGATATCGCCCATCAGCGATTCCTTGGCATCATCATCGCCTTTTCAGCCGTGCCGCCGATCCCGATGCCAAGCATCCCTGGCGGGCACCAGCCTGCGCCCATCTGCGGGAGCATCTCCAGCACCCAATCGACAATGCTGTCAGACGGATTGAGCATCTTGAACTTGGCCTTGTTTTCCGACCCGCCACCCTTCGCCGCGACCTGGATGTCGATCTTGTTCCCCGGCACCATTTCTACCGTCACCACCGAGGGCGTATTATCCCGTGTGTTGACCCGAGTGAAGGCAGGGTCCGCGACGATTGACGCGCGAAGCTTATTTTCGGGCAGCAGATAGGCTTTGCGCACACCTTCATCGACGACCTCCTGAAGCGAGCGCGTGGACCCGAGCACGCATTCCTGGCCCCATTTTATGATCACGGTGACGATCCCGGTATCCTGACAGATCGGCCGGTGCCCCTCTGCACACATCCGGCTGTTGGTCAGGATTTGCGCAATCGCATCCTTCGCTGCGGGGCCCTGCTCCGCTTCATAAGCCACGCCCAGCGCGCGGATATAATCCATCGGGTGATAGTAAGAAATATATTGGAGGGCGTCGGCCACGCTCTCAATCAGATCGGCTTCATGGATGGTGACAG
>JBJOLA010000075.1:0-5124 GCA_046045815.1 Pseudomonadota bacterium | reverse complement strand
TGTGCCCGGATGGCGGAATTGGTAGACGCACCAGCTTCAGGTGCTGGCGCTCGCAAGGGCGTGGAGGTTCGAGTCCTCTTCCGGGCACCATCTCTCACATCATTTAGAAATCCGCAGCCAGCCGGTGCAAGGCGCCACCGATCATGCCGCCAATCTGTTCGGGCGAACCGCCGCTCAATTGCAACGCTCCGACTGCGACGCTGGTTTCCACGACGTCGCGACAGCGCTCAAAACGGCGTCGCGTATAAGCCGCAAGACTGTCTTCCACGGCGCGATCCTGCGCCATTTCCTCGGCAAGTACCAAAGCGTCTTCGACCGCAATGCCCGCGCCAGATGCCAGATGCGGAGTCGTCGCATGCGCCGCGTCACCAACAAGAACCACGCGCCCCACATGCCACGGCCCGGGCTGGATGGCAGCCTCAAGCGGGCGATAGTTGATCCAGGTCTGGTCACTAATCTGATCGCGCATCCATCCTGCTGAGCCACCATATGCTGCCATATTGACTCGCATCATCGTGCGAAGTTCATCGTCAGGAATGATGCGCGGGTCGGTGTGCGGGGTGAGCATCCACAGATAGACCGCATCAGGACTGCATGGGGTGATGCCGGCGGGGAATTCTCCGCCGAAATACATTTCGCCCCGGTCTAGGTTGGGCGGACGGCGCGTTGATATCCGCCAACAGCCTTGGCCCGTCGGTTCGGGTTGAATTGCGTGGGGGAATATCAGCTTACGGACGCCCGAATAAATGCCATCTGCTGCGACGACGAGATCGTAACGCGCAGTGCTGGCATCGCTGAAGGTGACGTTAACGCCGCCCGCATCACTATGCAGTGCCGTGACGCTCAAGCCGAGCCGGACATTCGCGCCAGCCGCAGCCACATGTTCCTGCATGATTTTGTGAAGCACCGGCCGCATGATGCCGCCGGTCGCAGGGAGCCCCTCCTCCAGCGCAGGCTCATCAAGATCGCGCAGGTGAACCCCGTCAAAGCGGAACATGCGTGCACCACTGGTGATGGCACCTTGGGTGCGGATATCCTCCAGCAATCCCAGCCGCTTGTAGGCGCGGAGGGTGGGGCCGGTGATCGTTATGCCCGCGCCGTACACTTTCCAGTCCGGGTCTATGTCGATCAGATCGACGGCCACGCCCTGTTGGCGAAATCGGATTGCTGCGGCCATGCCGCCAATGCCGCCGCCAACGATGAGTATCTTGTTCAACTTTGTCATGCCGCAGGGCTATAGCGCGTGGGCGCCCAAGTGAAATGCTTTGCTTGAATGTGAGCTATCGGGCGGTTGGATAGGTCGCATCAACCAAATCGCCTTGTGCTGCCGCGTCTGTCGCGCCAGATAGGCTGACCAGGGGAGGTTTTATGGCTGAAGCATCGACCGCGCGTGCGCCTACGTTCATGACGGGGCTGGCGCTTCTCTTTCCCATTACCTTGTCGGTGATGGCGGCTTTGTTCGTAGCTCCGATTGCGCCCAAAATCGGGGAGGCCTTCGGTCCAACGGGCCTATACAGCCCCGCAGATCTCGGTTGGTATATTGGCTGGATCATCACGGTGCCTGCGCTGTGCGTCGCCCTGTTTTCCATTCCAGCGGGCTGGCTGGGCGATAGGGTGGGGCGGCGCAAAATGTTGATCTGGTCAATGGCGCTCTATGTGATCGTCGGCATCATACCTTATTTCCTCAATGATCTTCGACAAATCCTCTGGAGCCGTATTGCCGTGGGGATCGTGGAAGCGATGCTGATGACGCTTTCGACGACGCTGATTGGTGATTTTTTCAAAGGGCGAAGCCGGGATCGCTGGCTTGCTGCACAAACCGGTACGGCGTCAATCTGCGCCGTCGTTGCCATTCTGATCGCGAGCTACATCGGCCGGAATGATTGGCACAACGTGTTTTTGCTCTATCTTGTCCCCCTGATTTTCTTGGCACTGGTGATCGCATTCACTTGGGAACCAGAGGAGTCCGAATATCTCGCGAGCAAGAAGGACCAAGGCCGGTGGAGTGACATACCGTGGGGGCTGATGACGGTCATCTGCCTGATTACCCTGTTTGGATCGGTGATGTTCTATACCGTGCAAATAAAGCTACCCGACGCGCTCAAAGATTTGGGGATTGTCTTGGGCGACGGCAGCTATGACGTTGCACGTGGCGGCGCGATGACGGCGGTGGCGAGCATCTTTGTGCCGGTTGGAACATTGTGCTTCTGGTGGCTCAGCCCGCGCCTCAGCCTGAAAGCGATGTTTGTGCTGGAATTCGCACTGCTGGCTTTGGGTTTCATCCTGATGGCAAACCTCAAATCGCCTTGGGCCTTCATCGGCGCGACGGGGCTCGATCAAGTTGGCGCAGGCATGTTGCTGCCGACACTGCTTACGTGGGCAGTCTCGCGGCTCCCCTTTGCGGTGCGTGGGCGCGGAACGGGGCTTTGGACGGCGACCTTTTCGCTCGGCCAATTTGTGTGCAACAACGCCGCGATCCCGTTCATCATGGGCTATGTTGGCGGCATTTTGCCGACGCTCGGGGTGTTGGGAATGTTGTGCGGGATCGCTATGATCATTGCTCTGGTTGCCCCAATCAAAACGCCAGAGCGCGCCTTAGAATGAGGGGACGCCTTGCAGGCAAGATCGCGCTCGTGACGGGTGCTGCAAACGGCATCGGCGCTGGATGCGCGGATTTATTTGCGCGCGAAGGAGCAACTGTCATCGCTATGGACCGCGATCAGTGTGACGTGACGGATGAAGCTGCGGTTGCGCGCCTCGCTGGCGAAACTGACCGCGTCGATATACTCGTCAACGCGGCTGCAACGGCGGTGTTCAAATGGATCGAAGACCTGTCCTATGCCGAATGGCGCGGCACGTTGACGGGTGAACTCGATAGTGTTTTTCTGATGACACGCGCGCTGTGGCCACAACTGAAGGCGAGCGGGAATGCCTCGATCATCAACTTTGCCTCTGCCAATGCGCGCCATGCGCTGGAGGGATCGCCCGCCCTTGCGCATACAGCGGGCAAGGGCGGCGTCCTTGCGATGACGCGCCAGCTGGCGATGGAAGGGGCACCGCACGGCATTCGCGCCAACACGATTTCCCCTGGCTTCATCCAGACCGCAGCGACCAATGCCCATCTTTCTGCTGACCCTTCTTTCAAGGATGCCGTCCTCGCCAAAAACATGATCAAGCGCCTTGGGACGCCAGAAGACGTAGCGTGGTGCGCCACGTGGTTGGCATCTGACGAGGCAAGCTATGTGACCGGCGGAGATTTCCCGGTGGATGCCGGTGCGACGGCGTGGTGAGAAAATAAGTCCCATCTGGTAATTCACTGTTGACAGCGTCACGCTGTTTTGGTAAATTTAATTATCACTGCGAGTCGCGCCTCCGTTCCTGCGGGATCGCTTCGCCTCAGGTCCCTTTCGATCGATAGATGCTATCCAAGTTTTGGGCGTGACATTCCGTGTGCGAGTGATAGCCAACGGGCAAATTATAACTGGGAGGATTACATGCGCCACATTCTACTCGCCACCACGGCCTTCGTTGCGGTTGGCATCTCTGCACCCGTTTTTGCTCAAACTGCGCCTGCCGTTGATGATGGCGGCATCCCTGATATCGTGGTGACGGCGCAAAAGCGGACGGAGCGATTGCAAGATATTCCGGTGGCGGCGTCGGTGTTGAGCAGCGAGATGGTGCGGCAGCAACATGTTACGGATCTGTCGGACATCAATCGTGCCGTCCCTTCGGTTCAAATCAAAGGCACATTCAATGGCCGCGTTCCATACGGTATGCGCGGCATTTCAACCAATGCCAACGAAGGCGCGATTGGCCTGACCTCGGGCGTCAACATCGAAATTGACGGTATTCCGGTTCCCGCCGACAGTTTTGCCGCCAATACACTGTCAGACATTGCGCAACTTGAAGTGCTCAAAGGCCCGCAGTCCACGTTGGGCGGGCGCACGGCCTCGGCAGGCACGATCAACTTTGTTACGAATGGACCAAGCAAGACTGCTAAGGGAACGTTCAATTTCCTCATGACAGAGGACGGCGAATACCGCGTGGATGCAGCAGTGAGCGGGCCCATCACCAGCGGCGTGAGCTTCAGTCTGGCTGGTTTTGCAAGCAAGACGCCATATCCCGTCTATAACGTTGTCCAGAATAATCAGGCTGAGGCGATCAATAAGAGCATTCGCGGGAAACTAAAATTCGATGTGGGTGAGGATTTTGATCTTACCCTGACCGGGCATTATGCGCTCGCGACGTCGCACGGCGATACGTTCACCGCACAATATTTCACACCCGGAGGCGCACTTTTCCCGTTTCTGCCCTTCAGCCCGGGCGGCATTTCTCAGGCTGTTGGTTACCCTTACGCGATCCGTTACGGTAACACGACGATTGGGTCTCCCGTGGACATGCGCTCGCGCTATGAAGACGTCGATGGCTCTGTGATTCTGAACTATCGTCTGGGCGAAACCACGCTGACGTCGACGACATCCTATTTCAAGGAAAACCAGTTCCAGAGCCAGGATATTTTCCTTTCGAATGTCTATTTCTGGAACGTGCAATTTGCGGTTTTGCCGCCGTTCGCACGCGCGCCCGATTTCGATAACCTCCAGTCGGCCAAGGGCTTCGTCAAGCAGTTCACCCAGGAATTTAAGGTGGCGACTGATCCAACCAAGCCGCTCAGCGTATTGGCAGGTGCATTCTATTCAGACATGACCGTCAACCAGGCCGGATCGCGCGTTTGGGTCGCAAATCCGATTGCCAAGACCAACATCTCGACGACTAAAAACTACGCTCTCTATGCACGGGTGACAGCCAAGGCTTCTGATCAATTCACGATCATTGGTGGCTTGCGCTATAACAAGGACAAGATTGGGTGGAATGTGACTCAGTTCTTCAATCCACCAGCGGGTCAGTTCTACAGCTGCAACCCCAATTTTGACGCAACAGGGGCAGTCAATGGCGGGCCTCCGCTCGGTTGCCAATGGGTTTTGAACGATAGTTCGGATGCGCTTGTGGGTGATGTCGCGCTGCAATATCACGTCAACAAGGACACGATGGTCTATGCGTCATACACTCGGGGTTATAAACCTCGGGCGTTCAACACGGTGCATGACTTTCTGTCATTTCAGGGCA
>JBJOLA010000006.1:0-3383 GCA_046045815.1 Pseudomonadota bacterium | reverse complement strand
CCGTGCTGCGACAATGCGACAGCGGCTTCATAGGTAATCTTGGCCTTGGGTGTCGCGCCGTTGACGACAAAGATTAGCGGCTTGCCAGCACGTTCACACAGATCGACTGTAGCGCCAACAGCGCGAAGATCATGCGGACTTGGGCGCGTCGGGATGACAATGAGTTCTGCGACATTGATCACACTCTGGATCGCCATCGTGATCGCCGGGGGCGTGTCAATAACGGCGAGTTTGAAGCCCTGCTGACGCAACATTTCCAGATCGCCAGCCAAACGGCCAACCGTGGTTTGCGCGAAAGCGGGAAATTCAGTCTCCCGCTCGTTCCACCAATCGGCCAGCGATCCTTGTGGATCGATGTCGATCAGCACGACCGGTCCTGCGCCTGCCAATTGAGCTTGAACAGCGAGGTGACCGGACAAAGTTGTCTTGCCCGAGCCGCCCTTTTGTGATGCCATCGCGAGAACGCGCATGAAAATTCCTTGAAATTGCAGTTCTTCCGGTGTCATTTGGCATAAGGATGGCTAAGATAGAGTTAACAACATCGGGATTTGATGCAAAAAATGTCCTCATTTCAAAAGACAAGAAAATTGCTAAAGCCCTGTGGGACACCATCTGCAAATTCGGTGATATAGACTTGTAAGCGGAGCGTTGAGATGAAGATGAACAGGAATAGAGCTTGGGTTGCAGTTGCAGCGATCATGATGGCAACGCCTGCCTTCGCAGATGTTAAGGCTGGCGTGGATGCGTGGAGCCGCGGGGACTATACAGCGGCGATCACGCAGTGGCGGCCATTGGCCATCAACGGCGATGCCGACGCACAGTTTAATTTAGGCCAAGCTTACAAGCTTGGCCGCGGCGTGCCCGTGGATCTTAAGCTTGCTGAAGATTGGTATCGAAAGGCCGCGCTTTCTGGCCATTTGCAAGCCGAGGATAATTACGGACTGATCCTGTTCCAGAATGGCGATCGGCAGAAGGCGCTTCCTTATATCGAAAAATCTTCCGCGCGGGGCGAACCTCGTGCGCAATATGTGCTGGGAACGGCGCTGTTCAACGGCGATATGGTGACGAAGGATTGGGTGCGCGCTTATGCACTCATGACCCGTGCTTCAGCGTCTGGCCTTGCTCCAGCATCGGCAAGCCTGGCGCAAATGGATCGCTATATTCCTGTCGACCAACGCCAGCGCGGCCTTGCGATGGCGCGCGATCTTGAGCAAATGGCAGCGCGTCCGCAGATGCCCGCCGATGTCGCGCCGCGCCCACCAATCCGGAGCGAGCCTGTGCCGCCAACCGAGCCTCCCGTCATTGCTGAGGCCCCACGCCCGATGCCAAAGCCTCCGGTCATCGTCGCGCGGCCAACGCCAAAGCCGCCCGTCGTTGCTGCCCCCCGGCCGGTTCGCGAACCGACGGTCGAGCCAGCTCCCACCATCAACGGCAAGGGTTGGCGCGTGCAGCTGGGGGCGTTTGGGGACGCTTCCAAAGCGCGGGCGCTATACACCAGTCTCGAACGGCGTGTCTCGGCGCTTACGGGCCTCACGCCGTATCTCGTCAAGGCCGGATCGGTCACCCGTCTACAAGCCGGGCCACTGGCGAGCCAATCAGCGGCGGAACGAGTGTGCAGCGCGGCGCGCGCGGCGGGGCAAGGATGCCTGGTGGTCTCGCCTTAATCCATCACCCAAGCGGCGCGCGGATATCCCATTGCATAGAGGATCGCCGTTAGATCGTTGAATTGGATGCAAGCCCCGGCGGCAGCTGCGGTTTTTGGTTTGGCATGATACGCCACACCAAGGCCCGCCGCCTCGATCATCGGAATATCATTGGCGCCATCCCCCACCGCAAGGGCATCCGAAGCGCTCCAAGACCGTTCGGCGAGCGAAGCCAAAAGCGTGTCGCGCTTGGTTTGCGCGCCAACGATGTTGCCGACCACCGTCCCGTCGAGCGCGCCGTTTGCGATACCCAGCTGGTTTGCAATCGCTTGATGAAAGCCAATTTCATGCCCCACTGGCTCCGCGAACCGCGTAAATCCTCCCGATACGAGCACCGCTTGCCCTCCGTTCGCGCGCATCGTGCGGATCAGTTCCTTCGCCCCAGGCATGATCGTCACCCGTTCGCGCAAACATTGTTCGATCACCGTTTCAGGCAAACCTTTGAGCAGTGCAACCCGGCTGCGCAGCGCATCCTCAAAATCAAGCTCGCCGCGCATCGCCCGCTCCGTCACCTCGGCGATCTGCGGCTTAATTCCGGCATAGTCGGCCAGCTCATCAATACATTCAATCGTGATCATCGTGGAGTCCATGTCCGCCACGATCAGCTTGCGACGACGCTCGGCCTCGACCTGAACGATCACGTCGACGCCCTCGATCAAACCCTCTAGCGCCACGCGGGCCGCAGCCGCATCGCCTGAAAAGCGGATATCGCACGCGCGGCCTTCGTCGATCCAGTTTCTCGAGATCATCGACGCACCAAAAGCATCTTGCGCGGTCGAAATATCGCCTGCGCTTAATCGTTCTGCTGCTATCAGGGTCGCAATGAACACGTCCGAATCTTCCTCACTACCGAAGGTGGCGCTTATCGCGGGACCAACGGCGAGCGGCAAGAGTGGATTGGCGCTGGCCCTTGCAAAACTACTGCCGGTGACAATCATCAATGCCGACGCCAGTCAGGTCTACCGCGATCTGCGGATCGTGAGTGCGCGGCCCTCGGTCGAGGAAGAGGCACAAGCACCGCACAAGCTGTTCGGCACTTGGGACGGCGGGGTGGCCTGTTCGGCGGCTGAATGGGCGAGCGAGGCAAAGACCGAGATTGAAGCTGCCCATGCCGAAGGCAGGCTCCCCGCCCTTGTCGGCGGCACCGGCCTCTACATCCGCACATTGCTCGACGGCATTGCTCCGGTGCCGCCGATTGATCCCGATGTCCGCGCCACAGTCCGCGCGATGGCCAGTCGGGAGGCTTATCAGTTGCTGACGACGGAAGACCCCGAGGCCGCCGCCCGCCTTTCCCCCAATGACAGCAGCCGCGTGGCCCGCGCATTGGAAGTTGTTCGCTCCACCGGCCGACCGATCAAAGCGTGGCATAGCGAACGCGTCGGCGGCATCGGTGAGAACGTCACTTTGTGTCCCATGATCCTCCTCCCGCCGCGAGAGTGGCTGCGTCAGCGCTGTGACGCGCGGTTTGATACGATGCTGAAAACCGGTGGCATCGCCGAAGTGGAATCTCTTCTCGCCCGCAATCTCGATCCTGCGCTCCCCGTCATGAGAGCCATCGGTGTGCGAGAGATTGCAGCACGGATCGCCAACCCTTCAGCCGCAGAGAAATATGGAGCCGAAGCCAAAATCGCAACCCGCCAATATGCCAAGCGGCAATATACCTGGTTCCGCAACCAGCTC
>JBJOLA010000005.1:0-12062 GCA_046045815.1 Pseudomonadota bacterium | reverse complement strand
AGGAACAGATCAACCCCGCCACTGGCCGTGTCCATACGAGCTACTCACTCACGGGCGCGCAGACCGGGCGCTTGTCCTCCAACGATCCGAACCTCCAGAATATTCCGATCCGCACCGCTGTTGGCCGGCGCATCCGCGAAGCTTTTGTGGCCGAGCCGGGCAATGTCTTGCTCTCCGCTGACTACAGCCAGGTCGAGCTGAGGCTGGCGGCACATATGGCTGACGTCCCCGCGCTGAAGGAGGCGTTTGCCAAGGGCGAGGACATCCACAGCCTGACGGCGCTCGAATTGTTCGGAGAAGTTAATCCCGATACGCGCGGCAAGGCGAAGACGATCAATTTCTCCTTGCTCTACGGCATCTCGCGCTGGGGGCTGGCGGGGCGTCTCGGAATAAAAGCGGACGAAGCGCAGGATATGATCGACCGTTATTTCGAACGTTTCCCCGGCATCCGCAATTACATCTCGAACACGCTGACCGAAGCCAAAGACACCGGCTTCACCAAGACATTGTTTGGGCGCAAGACCCATTTCACCCGGATCAATGCCGCTAACCAGACCGAGCGGCAGGGCAGCGAACGCGCCGCGATCAACGCGCCGATCCAGGGGACGAGTGCGGATATCATCAAGCGGGCGATGGTGCGCATGCTCCCTGCTCTGGCTGAGGCTGGCCTGCCCAAAGTGCGGATGCTGCTCCAGGTCCATGACGAACTGGTGTTTGAACTGCCTGAAGGCGATGTTGCTGCGGCAAGCATTGTGATCAAGCAGGTGATGGCCAACGCCGCCGAGCCTTTGGTCAAGCTCGATGTGCCCTTGGGTGTGGAGATCGGGACGGGCAAAAGCTGGGGCGCGGCGCATTGACGGCGCTGCCCGCCGATACGGATACACAGGATATTGATGCGCTCGCCAGAGGGGGCCGCACCAATATCTTGGGATTCCTGATCCGCTTAGCGGCGCGCGTGCCATTCCTGATCATCGGCGGCCGAATTTACGGCGCGGCGATCCTCGGGCGCATGGCTTATGCCTGCCTGATTATTGAGCTGACGGCGCAGATCGCCACGATGGGGTTGCGGCGCGGCTTGGCGCTACAACTGTCCAAGACCGACGCAAATGCCAATCACGAAGTGTGGGACGGGCTGCTGCTGTCGCTGATTGTCGCCGCGCCGATGATTGTCCTACTCGCGCTGTTTCCGCGAATCATGTTCCCCAACTCCGAGATCAACAGACTGGATCAGCTGATCCCACTCGTGGCGATTGCGCTGTCGCTTTCTGAAATCATGCTTGCCGCCCTCGCGTTCAAATTTGATATCGGCGCAACCGTTAGAGCACGAGCCATTGTGGAACCTTGGGTGATCGCAATTTCGGCGTGGATATTCAGCTATGGCTTCCTGCGTGACGGGCTGCTGATGGCCTATGCTACATCCCTGGTTGCTGGACTGATCACAGCGACGATCCCGTTTGTGAAGAGCTTTGGCATGCCGCGCGGATGGACGCCGCATCCGATCCGCATGGCCCGTCTGGCGCGGCGCAACCTGCCGCTGGCGGCGGCCGACGCAATTGAATGGGCAACGCGGCGGATTGACCTCGCAATCCTCGGCCTGTTCGTCGCACCCGCCACCGTCGGGATTTACTTCATCGCGCAACATGTGGCGACGGTGCCACAGCGCCTCAAGATCAGTTTTGATCCCATTCTTGGCCCGGTCGTGACGCGCAACCTTGAGGCGGGAAAATTGAACGCGGTCGCCAACCAGATTAGTCAGGTCGGCTTCTGGATCATGAGCGTGCAGGCAGGGATTGCGGTGGCGCTCGGCATGGCGGCGGCTGGCGTATTGGGGCTGGTCGGTCCCCAATTTGTGGGCGCACAAATGGCACTGATCTTCCTGTTGCTGGCCGAAGTCATGGCGTCCGCTGGTGCGGTGAGCGAATCCGCCTTGGTCTATATCGCGCGGCACCGTAATCTCCTGATCTCCAGCTTCGTGCTCGCGGTGCAGGCTGGTCTCACGGCGTTGCTCGTGCTGGCTGTTCGGCGCGAGGGCTGGGGGGCCGAACATCTCGCCGCAGCACCCGCGCTAGCGATGGTAATCGCGCTGACGTGCGGCTCCCTGCTCAAGATGCGGCTGGCGTCGAAGCTGCTCGCGACGCAGCTGACGGTCTGGCGGTGGCCCGTGCTGGTGGCAGTGATCGCGGCGGGCGGCGTCGGTTGGGGGTTCAACCAGACCCCGGAATGGAGCGCGCTACTCTTCGGCATCCCGGCAATGCTCGGCGCTTACGCCCTGGCGATGTGGAAGTTCGGCTTCGCCGCAGAAGATCGCGCGCTGTTCCGCCGAGCCTAGGCCCTAAGCGTACTCGCCACCAACCGGCTCACCAAGGTTGGCAAACCGGGATAATTCGCGCGGTGATATTGGGAGTCCGTCGGCAATGCTGCGCTCAGCCGCCTGTGGGCCTCTCCCAGCGCATGGTAGGGCAGTCCGGGTAGAAGATGGTGGATGGCGTGATAGCGTAGCCCTACCGGCGCCCACAGGGCCGGAAGGAACCCCGGCGGCGGCACGTTCACACTATCAAGGAACTGTGCGGTGACGGTCAGCACCTGCCCATCATTTTCCCACAGATGCGCGACGAGGGTGCGGATCTGGTTGATCACGATGGTGCCCGATGCAATGCCCAATATGATCAGAAACGCCCGGAGCGGGAGGATGCCCGTCGCAGCAAGCGTCAGGAAGCTGATCGCCCAAAGGCTGGCGGCGATTTCCTGCACGGTCCAGTTGCGCTTCAGCTCACCCTCGGCAGGCCGGCGGCGGAAGTCAGGATTGATGACGAGGCCGGAATAACGCTCCACCACCACCGTACGGAGTGCCGGGATGATCGCGGAGAGCGGCGCGAGCACGGCATAGCGGAACAGCAATGCAATCGGCGCAAGGCTCGCCACAAGCACGAACAGCGGCACCGTGTAAGGCTTCATCAGGGCGAGCGGGAGATATTCCGGGTCGTCGGCTGTGCCATAACGGGTGCGCGCGTGGTGGAGGGTGTGAACGCCCTCATACATGAACGAAGGCACCAGCAAAGGCACCCCGACCAGCAGGTTCCAGCCCAAGCGGAACCCGGGGACGCTGCTATGCTTGATGTGGGTGAGCTCGTGAATGAAGCTGCCCGCGCGGTAAAGCGCAAAGACCGATACGACGGCCGCTGCAACGCCAACTGCCGTCGTAGCCGCATTAACGGCAAGGATCATCCCGCCATAACCCACCACAGCGGATGCGATCATGTCCGTCCAGTACACCCAGGGCTTTGGCGGATTGAGATCGCGCGTCAGTTCAGACGCCGCACGCAGCATCGCCATGTCATCAGGCATAGAGGTTGACGCAGCCTGCACCAGAGGTTCGCGGGCATCTGTGGCCGACAGGAGCGAAGCATTCATGGTATCGGCCTTCACCAGATCAACGTGGCAGGATGATGGCAAGGCATCGTCCTTGACAGGTTTGCGATATCAAAGAATAGCCCAACCACGGCCTGAGGGCGAATGAAATATGGGGATATGTCCTTGTCTAATGCGCAAATAAGTGTCCGCCCGGTTGTCAGCAAGGCGGACCGCAAGGCCTTTGTTGATCTGCCGTTCCGTCTCTACGCACATGATCCGAACTGGGTGCCACCGCTCAAGGATGAGGTTTACGGCCTGATCACGCCGGGCAAAAATCCGTGGTTCGAACATGGCGAGGCGCAACTGTTTCTGGCGGAGCGGGATGGCCGGGTGGTCGGGCGGATATCGGCGCATATCGACCATTTGGCTTTGCTCCAGCCGCCTGAACAGGGGATGGGGCCCGAGGTGGGCAATTGGGGTCTGTTCGAGGCCGAAGACGGGGAGACGACGGCGGCGCTGATCGGCGCGGCGGATGATTGGCTCCGATCCAAGGGAATGTCGAAATCCCTCGGCCCACTCAGCCTGTGCATGTGGGATGAAACCGGGCTTCTCGTCGACGGGTTCGAGACGCCGCCGACGGTGATGATGGGGTTTAACGCCGCCGCTTACCAACCGTGGGTGGAAGCAACCGGCTGCACCGGTGTGCAGGACATGTATACTTATGCGCTTCCCATTGATCGGGGCTTTCCAGAACTGACCAACCGAATCGTGGCATCTGGTGAGCGCAATAGCCGCGTCGTCATCCGCAAGGTCGATAAAAGCCGGTTTGACGACGAAGCTCGGCTGATCTTGGGCATCCTCAACGATGCGTGGAGTGACAATTGGGGTTTTGTGCCGATCAGCGACGCCGAGATCGCCTATGTCGGCAAAAAATTGAAGCCTTTGGTGTATGAAGATTTGATCCGCATCGCCGAGGTAGACGGCGAGCCTGTGGCGTTCATGATGACGCTTCCGGATATGAACGAAAAGATCAAAACCTTTGGCGGCTCACTTTTCCCGTTCAACTGGATCAAGCTGTTGTGGTGGCTGCGTGCGCCCAAGGTGCGGACAATGCGGGTGCCGTTGATGGGTGTCGTCAAGCGGCTTCAGGCAACGCGCTTGGCGAGCCAGCTGGCCTTCATGTTGATCGAATATATCCGCCGGGACGCCGTCTCTAAATACGGCGCGACGCACGGCGATTTCGGTTGGGTGCTGGCCAGTAACGGCCCGATGCGTTCGGTGGGAGAAGCCGTCGGCGGCACCGTCAACAAAATCTACCGGATATACGAAAAGGCGCTCTGACAGATTTGCCAGAGCGCCTTTTGACGTTGACTATTTGACCACCATGCAATTGCCGACCTGCGCACAGATTGCCGAGGCATTGGCAGGTGTGCCCGCGTTCGCACGCAGACGGTAGAATGTGTTGTTCCCCACAACCGCTGGAACCACAACCTTGGACATGCGCGCGAGCATGGGGTGGGCTGTCGCGAGCGAAGCCCACGCCTCATTCGCCGTGCTGGCTGACCCATAAGCCCCAAGTTGAACCATCGTCCCGCCGGTCACAGGAACAGCAGGGGCCGATAATGTTGGCGCGCCTACAGGGACAGCGGCTGAAACAACGGGCTTAGACCCTGCGGCGATGGCGGGTGCCGGGACTACTTTGGTGCCGGAAATCGGTGTTTCGGGTTTGGCATTGGGATCGAGCTTGCCATTGGCTTCCGCGCCTTCTGCGGTTGCAAATGTTGCCCCGCCTTGCCCTTCAACTTTCATGCCACCAGGCGCATCAGGCTTGACCTTGTAGTCGCCTTCTTGCGCCGCAATCAAAGTGCCATCGCCCGTTGGGCCATGATTTTGGCTCCGCAGCCACCAGACGCCGCCAATGACGAGACCCAGCGCGACGAGAGACATGAGCAAGAAGCCCATCAGCTTGCTGCTGGACAGGCCTTCATCTTCATCATCATTCTCTACAGCTTCAAGCCAGGGCAGGCGGTCTTCGTCCTGCAGGCTCAATTCGCGATCAACTTCCGTCATAACTTACATCTCCTCGGCTGCCGTCACACCCATGATTGACAAACCGTTAGCGATAATCTGCCCGATTGCTTGCGCCAAGAAAAGCCGAGAGAGGGTTAACGCGGCGTTATTAACCACCAATATCCGTCTTTCGGGCCTATCATTGCCCAAATTATAGTAAGCATGGAAGCTTGCGGCGAGATCGTAAAGGTAAAAGGCGATCCTGTGCGGCTCGTGATTCGCTGCCGCTGACTCAGTGATTCGCGGAAACTGTGCTGCTAGTTTCGCCATTTCGAGGTCCTCGCCGTCGAGCAAAGACAGATCAGCATTTCCGGTGATACCGGCCTCAGCCACTTTGCGCTTGATGCTGCAAATCCGGGCATGCGCATATTGAACGTAGAACACCGGGTTATCTTTGGATGCCTCCACCACCTTGGCGAAATCGAAATCCATCTGCGCGTCGGCCTTGCGGGTGAGCATCGTGAAACGGACCACATCCTTGCCCACTTCGCGCACGACATCGGCCAGCGTCACAAAATTGCCGGAGCGTTTGGACATTTTCACCGGCTCGCCGCCGCGCAGCAGCCGCACCATCTGGACGAGCTTGACGTCGAACGGCTTTTTGCCGTCGGTAAGCGCCATTACTGCCGCTTTGATCCGCTTGACCGTACCCGCGTGATCGGCACCCCAGATGTCGATCAGCATGTCTGCTTTTTCGGCCTTCTGGAAATGATAGGCCATGTCCGCACCAAAATAGGTCCAGCTGCCGTCGGATTTCTTGATCGGTCGATCTTGATCATCACCGAACTGGGTCGAGCGGAACAAGGGCAAGGTGACTGGTTCCCAATCGGGATCAGCATCGCCCTTGGGAGCTTCGAGTTGCCCATCATACACCAGATCGCGCGCGCGCAATGTGGCTTCGGCGGCCTCGGGCTTATGTTCGCGCTGGACTTGGGCCTCGGACGCGAAGACATCGTGGTGGATGCCGAGCAGCGCCAGATCGTCGCGGATCATCACCAGCATCGCGGCAACGGCCGTTTCCCGGAAAAGGATCAACCAATCAGCCTCAGGCTTGCCGATGAACGCGTCACCATGTTCCGTCGCCAACACGGTGGCGACCGGGATCAGATAGTCGCCCGGATAAAGCCCTTCGGGTATCTCGCCAATATCTTCGCCCAGCGCCTCGCGGTAGCGCAGGTGAACCGAACGGGCGAGCGTATCCACCTGACCGCCCGCATCATTGACATAATATTCCCGGGTGACGGTGTAGCCCGCAAACTCCATCAGCGAAGCGAGGGCATCGCCCACCACCGCGCCCCGGCAGTGGCCCATATGCATCGGGCCGGTTGGGTTGGCTGACACATATTCGACGTTGACGCGGGTGCCCGTGCCCAATGTTGAGCGGCCATAGTCAGCACCTGCGAGGTGGATCGCCTCAACCTCGCGCCGCCACGTGGCGTCGGTTAGCCGCAGATTGATGAACCCTGGCCCCGCGATTTCAGCTGTTGCGACGTCATCCAGCGCCGCCAGCTTGGGCACCAGTAATTCCGCGAGCGCCCGCGGGTTCATCCCTGCGCCCTTAGCCAGAACCATTGCGGTGTTGGTAGAAAGATCGCCGTGGGTTGGATCGCGTGGCGGCTCAACGGTCAGGTTGCGCCGGTCCAGACCCGCAGGCAGCGCGCCCTCAGCCTCCAGTGCGTCAAGAATTTCGTCCAAATGGGCGGCGAAACGAACGTAGAGCGTCACCTGTTCATCCTGATTAGTTTGACCCGCTGTTGGGGAAAGTGGTGCCCGGGGACGGATTCGAACCGCCGACACGCGGATTTTCAATCCGCTGCTCTACCAACTGAGCTACCCGGGCATCATTCGCAGCAAAAGACACCGCGATTGGGAAGCGCGCCTATAATCAGCCTTCGGGGTCGATGTCTAGTGCCGTTTCGGCTTCGTCATCATCGCCGGGCTTGGCGGGAACGCGGTATGCCTCGCCCAGCCAGTTCAGCAGATCGCGGTCTCGACAGCCTTGGCTGCAGAAGGGAGCATGGTCCGCTCGGGTGGGTTGCCCACAAAGCGCGCATTTTTCAAGCTTCGACATAGGCCGCATCTATGCCAAGTGCAGGATCAACCCGCAAGCGCACCGTGCCCCCCAACTGAGTGCCCAGCTGATCGAGCCAGCGCGGATGAGCGGAGAAAACGGCTGCCATCCGGGGCGGAATTACCAGCGCCACGCTGCCGACGATGCCCGCACGCTGTGCCCGCCGCAAAAGCGCGCGCGCGGCGGCGGGGACGCGGTCATAGCACAGGATTTCAGACAGCGAGGCGCGGGTACGGGGGCGAATGATTTGCATGAAACCAAAACCATTGATTGCGGTTGCTTCAAACGGCGGTGCCAACGCATCATTCAGCATCGCCGCTACGGCGTTGCGTTCTGCCTTGCTGCCCAACGTCGGCAGGTCAATCCCGATGGAGCCTGCGATGCCGAACCGGGTAATCGGTTGACCTGCTGCGGTGATGCCGGACTGCGCGAGCGCAAATGGTGTCGTGGTGCCGTCAATATCGATCAGCGTCATTGCCGGGGTCAGGCTGATGCGCAGCGCACCGCCTTCAAACGCCACCTCTCCTAAATGTGCCGCCTCCAAGCACTCGCTCCACCCTGCCGCCTCCAGCAAATCGGGATCGTGGGGCGTTATCGAGCGCACCGGTATACCGCTGGCAGTGATGCGGTCATACAAGCTGGCACCGATCGCAGCTAAGGCCCCCGGCGGCGCAACGCGGGCTTTGGCGCGTTTGGGCTTGCCCGGTTCCGACAGAGGTTCGCGCGTTATTGTGATCATCAGCGCGGCCCCTTCGGCCATGCCGTGCGGCACCCGATCAAGCAATATCTCGGTGCCGTCCACCGCCTCAGCAATCCGGTTTGCGCGCAGGTGAGCGGAAAGGATTGTCCCGGCGCGCGGCCCTGCCGTTTCGCGTTCAATCTCGGCGCGAATGATCACGCCGTCTTCGACGCACGCCGCGCGGCATTCACCGATGCCCGCTTCGTAAAGCCATTCAGCCAAGGCGCCATCCTGCCCCGTCGAGCAGCGCGCGGGTTTCAAACAGGGGCAGACCCATCACCCCACTGTGCGAACCCGAAAGCGCTTTGACCCAGCTTTCAGCAAAGCCCTGGATGGCATAGCCGCCCGCTTTACCGTGCCATTCGCCACCCGCGAGATAGGCGGCGATTTCGCGTTCACTGAGGCGTTTGAAGGTGAGGATGCTGTTGGAAACGCGGTGCCGCGCGGTGCCGCCTGCATCAATCACGGTGACGGCAGAATAAACCCGGTGCCGGCGGCCCGATAAGAGCGCAAGGCAGGCGCGGGCTTGGCTTTCGGTTTCCGCCTTGGGCAGGATACGCCGACCACACGCCACCACAGTATCCGCGGCAATCACAATCTTGCCTGGATGACGCGAAGCCGTAACTGCTGCTTTTTCCGCCGCCATCCGCTTGGCATAGGGCAGAGGTTGCTCAGCCTTGGCAGGCGTCTCATCAATTTCAGCAGGATCAACCGCGTCAGGCACCACGCCGATGCGGGCCAGAAGGTCCAGCCGACGCGGGCTGGCGGACGCGAGGATGATCACTTAAACCTGTAAGTTATCCGGCCCTTGGACAAATCATAGGGGGTCATTTCCACCAGCACTTCATCGCCGACAAGGACGCGGATCCGGTTCTTGCGCATTTTGCCCGCCGTATGGCCGAGAACTTCGTGATCATTTTCGAGTTTCACACGGAACATCGCGTTGGGCAAAAGCTCAACAATCATGCCGCGCATCTCGAGTAATTCTTCCTTGGCCATGCAAATCCTGTGCTGAGAGCGTCCAAACGTCGCAGCCCCTTAGCGCGGACGCGGCGGAAAGGGAAGATGCGGGCGACATGTGGCACCAAAGCAACAAAAAACCCCGCCCGGATTGCTCCGGACGGGGTTTTTATCGTCTCGCTCAGAGGATCAACTACACCGCAGCATGTGCCGCCAGCGCTGCCAGCAGAAGCAACGCGACGATGTTGGTAATCTTGATCATCGGGTTGACGGCGGGGCCTGCGGTATCCTTGTAGGGATCGCCAACAGTGTCACCGGTCACAGCGGCCTTATGGGCTTCTGAACCCTTGCCGCCGTGATTGCCGTCTTCGATATATTTCTTGGCATTATCCCATGCGCCGCCGCCCGATGTCATCGAGATAGCAACGAACAAGCCGCCGACGATGACGCCCAGAAGGAGCGCGCCGAGTGCCGCAAACGCTTCTGCCTGCCCGGCTACAGCGTTGATCACGAAGTAGACCACAATCGGGGCGAGGACCGGCAACAGCGACGGCATGATCATTTCCTTGATCGCTGCCTTCGTCACCAGATCGACCGTGCGGGCATAGTCCGGCTTGGTTTCGTAGGTCATGATGCCGGGATTCTTTGCGAACTGATCCCGGACGTCCTTCACCACTTCACCAGCTGCACGGCCCACCGCCGTCATGCCCATCGCACCGAACAGGTACGGCAGGAGTGCGCCGAGCAGCAGCCCGACGATGACATAAGGATTTTGCAAGCTGAAATCGACCGTGAGATCAGGGAAAAACTCCTTGAGATCGGTCGTATAGGCCGAGAACAGTACCAGCGCCGCGAGGCCCGCGGAGCCGATGGCGTAACCTTTGGTAACCGCTTTTGTGGTGTTGCCCACCGCATCGAGCGCATCGGTTTTTTCGCGGACCGATTCGTCCATACCTGCCATTTCAGCGATACCGCCGGCATTGTCCGTGACCGGGCCATAAGCATCAAGCGCCACAACCATACCAGCCAGCGCCAGCATCGCGGTTGCCGCAAAGGCAATCCCGATCACACCGGCAAGCTGGAAGGCAATGATAATGCCAGCGCAGATCACGAGGGTCGGCAATGCGGTTGATTCAAGGCTGATGGCCAGCCCCTGGATCACGTTCGTGCCGTGGCCCGTTTCCGATGCTTTCGCGATCGAGCGGACCGGGCGGTAATTGGTGCCGGTGTAATATTCAGTGATCCAGATCAGCAGACCCGTGATTACGAGACCGAGCAACATGCAATAGAATAACGTGCGGCCCGTGAAGCCACCAGTGCCATCAAGGTTCGCACCGATCACGGTTTCCATATCACCCAGCGTGCGCCAAGTAACATACCAGATCGCGCCAACCGAGGTGACGGCGGTGACGAGGAAGCCCTTGTACATCGCACCCATGATGTTCTTCGAACCGCCGAGACGGACGAAGAAGGTGCCCAGGATCGAGGTCAGGATACAGATGCCCCCAACGGCGAGCGGCAGGCTCATCAGCGGAAGCAGTTGATCACCGGCATTTTTGACGAGCAATGCAATCAGCACCATCGTCGCGCCGATTGTCACAACATAGGTTTCAAACAAATCGGCAGCCATACCGGCACAGTCGCCAACATTGTCACCAACGTTATCCGCGATCACGGCTGGATTGCGAGGATCATCCTCGGGGATTCCGGCTTCAACTTTGCCGACCAGATCGGCGCCCACGTCAGCGGCTTTGGTAAAAATGCCGCCGCCAAGGCGCGCAAAGATCGAGATGAGCGAAGCACCGAACGCCAAAGCGACGAGGCCGTCAATGACGGGACGGTCACTCGGGCCATAGCCGCCGGGACCCGTCAGGTACCAGAAGAATGCCGAGATCGCGAGCAATGCGAGACCCGCCACCAGCATGCCGGTGATCGCGCCCGCATCGAAAGCCATCGTCAGGCCTTCTTGCAAGCCGACTTGCGCCGCCGCCGCCGTCCGCACATTGGCCCGTACCGAGATATTCATCCCGATAAAGCCGGTCGCGCCCGAAAGCACGGCACCAAGCAGAAAGCCAACGGTCGAAATGCCGCCCAAAAATAGAAAGACCAGGATGGCGACAACCACACCGACGATGGCGATCGTCCGGTATTGCCGCCCGAGATATGCGCCTGCGCCTTCTTGAATGGCAGCAGCGATTTCTTGCATTTTTTCAGTACCGGCCGAAGAGGCAAGCACCTTGCGGCTGGTGAAGATGCCGTAAACAACGGCCACCAATCCGCACAACATTGCGATTACAGGTATAGACATCAGGGTATTCCCTCCCCCATTTGTGTGTTTGACTATCCCAAAGGCATGCGCCCCTATCGATGGGATTGGCGCGGCCTATAGAGGGCGGGACGCGGGGAAGGCAAGCCTTGCTGTTACGCGGTTCGGCGGATCGATGCCGCGAAGGCCGCGCCCTTGTCTGCCGCGTGATGCAGGAACAGGGCGGGTTCGATCAGCTCTAGCTCCATCAAAGTGAAATTGCCGTGGGTGTCACGCAGCATATCGACGCGCGCGTAGCTCACGGGAAAAGGGCAGGCGGCAAGGGTTGCTTCGGCCAATATCACCGCGTCGGCTGGCGGTTCGACGCCGGTCTCGAGACCACCAAACTGGGGCTGCACCCTGAAATCGCCGTTCGCCGGTTTTTTAAGGATGGCGTGGCTATAGTGGCCTCCGAACCAGAACAGACTATATTCGCCTTCCTGCGTGACGCTGGGCATGAGCGGCTGCACCAGCATTTCCTTGTCGTACACATCAAACGGGATCGCATCCTCGGGGCTGAGCCGGTATGTTCGCATTGCCCCCGCCGAGATGCTGGGCTTGACCAC
>JBJOLA010000347.1:0-2989 GCA_046045815.1 Pseudomonadota bacterium | reverse complement strand
GCGATGATGGTGGTAATCAGCCACGAACGCGATCTACTGAACAACGTCGTCGATAATATCCTCCATCTCGAAGGCGGACAGACGACGCTGTACACCGGCGGATATGATAGTTTCGAACGGCAACGAGCCGAACGGGCGGCGCAATTGGCGGCGGCCAAAGCCTCGCAAGATGCCCAGCGAGCCAAGCTGCAGGACTATATCGCCCGCAACAGCGCACGTGCTTCCACTGCGAAACAGGCCCAATCGCGCGCGAAGGCTCTTGCGCGGATGCAGCCGATTACCGCACTCGCTGAAGATCCATCGCTCAGCTTTGATTTCCCCAGCCCCGATGAGCTGAAGCCGCCCTTGGTCACGCTCGACATGGCAAGCGTCGGCTACACGGCGGGCAAGCCGATCCTTCAACGGCTCAATGTCCGCATTGATCCCGATGACCGGGTCGCGCTGCTCGGGCGCAACGGCAATGGCAAGACGACGCTTGCTCGGCTGCTGGCCGCTCAGCTTGCGCCGATGGACGGGGAAGTGAACGCCAGCGGCAAGATGCGTGTCGGTTACTTCACGCAGTATCAGGTGGAAGAATTGGACGGCCAGGATACGCCGCTCGAACATATGACCCGGATGATGAAGGGTGCATCGCCTGGCGCAGTGCGCGGTCAGCTTGGCCGCTTTGGTTTTTCCGGTGCCAAGGCGACGACTTTGGTCGGCAAGCTCTCCGGCGGAGAGAAAGCGCGCCTGGCGCTGGCGCTGATCACGCGCGAAGCTCCGCACATGCTGATCCTCGATGAGCCAACCAACCATCTGGACGTTGATGCACGAGAGGCGTTGGTGCAGGCCCTCAATGCCTATGAGGGTGCGGTGGTGCTCGTCAGCCATGATCGCCATATGCTTGAGTTAACCGCTGACCGCCTCGTCCTCGTCGATAACGGCACCGCGACCGAATATGGCGGTAGCATCGATGATTATACTGACATGATCCTCGGCAAGAACCAGCCAAAGGTGGAAGGCGGAAAATCCAACAAGAAAGAAGATCGCAAAGTCGCAGCCCAAGCGCGCGAACGCGAAGCCCAATTGCGCAAGGCGGTCAAAGACGCTGAAGCCGATATGGCCAAGTTGGAAGTCACCCGCAGCGCGATTGACAAGGCGATGTTTGATCCGGTTTCGGCAGGGAATGACTATGCCAACCTGACGATGGGCGAACTCTCCCAACGCCGCGCCAAGATCAGCGACGCGCTGGATGCCGCCGAGGCAAAGTGGGTGGCGGCCAGTGAGAAGCTTGAGGGCGCGAGCCAACTGGCTTAGGCTAGCAGGCGATGGATGTCTCTGCGCTTTTGAAGGATTTTGCGGCGCTGCGGGAAGCGCAACGGATGGAAGAGGCGCTGACTGTCGTCGATCAGGCGGCGAGCCTCGCTCCCCGTGACGCGCGGATCGCGGCGATGCGGGCGCAACTTCATTTTGAAACGGGACGGCCAGCGGCGGCACTGTTCGCGGCGGCGCTGGCATTGGCTCCCGACACTCTGGCGATCTTGCGTGGATCGGCAGCGGCACTCTCTTCGGAAGGACAGGGGCCAGCGGCGCAGCTGTTATTGGAGACGTCGCTTGAAGCCCACCCCGATTGGCTGGATGGGCACAAGATGCTGGCTTCGCTGCGGACGGTAGCGGGTGAGGGCCCCCGCTTCGCGCGCGGCTATGCTGAAGCTTGCCATGCTCAGCCGCAAAATATGGCGCTCCGCCTCGCCTGGTTTCACGCTTTGGCACTGGCCCGGGATTGGGAAGGTGCCCGCACCGTGATCGCCGAAGGGGAGCGTTTGCTCGGCACGCAGCGCGGCTTCACAATTGCCAAAATCTATATTGCGAGCGAGAGCGGAGAAGGCGCGGATGACGCCGCTCTGTTCGATCCAGTGGCAGAGGTGCAGGATGCCGGGCTCGATCTGTGCCATGTTCGCCATGCCCTTCGTGGGGGCCGGACGGCAGAGGCGCAGACAATCGCGGAGCGTCATATTGGCACCGCGACAGCGTCCATTTTCTGGCCCTATCTCTCGATCATATGGCGATTGCTAAAGGACCGGCGCGCAGAGTGGCTGGACGGAGACGGTAGCCTGATCCGCTCCTTCGATCTCAGCTTCAGCGCAGCAGAACTGAGCATTCTCGCCGCGACGTTGCGGCAGTTGCACGTAATGCAGGCCCCCTATCTTGAGCAATCGGTGCGTGGTGGCACGCAGACGGACCGGCCGCTGTTCTTTTCGCATGACCCGGTGATCCAGCATGCCAAAGCGCGGGTCATCGGCGCGGTTGAAGACTATGTCGCGGCCTTGCCCGCCCTTGATCCCGAGCATCCCTTGCTTGGCACCGCGCGTGGGCCGGTGAGGTTTGAAGGAAGCTGGTCTGTGCTCCTGAAATCTCAAGGCTATCATAGTATCCACACCCATCCGGCTGGCTGGATAAGTTCTGCGCTCTATGTCTCGCTGCCCGAACCGAAGCAGATGGGGGAACCGCCCGCCGGCTGGATCGCATTCGGCAAGCCGCCGCCCGAACTCGGCCTTGATCTACCCGCTTATGCGCAGATCGAGCCCAAACTCGGGCGGCTCGTGCTGTTTCCGTCAACGATGTGGCACGGCACGGTGCCATTCGATGACGGCGAACGGCTGACAATCGCCTTCGATGTCAAGCGATCAACGCGGTGATTATCCAGCCTTAAGCACTAATCCGCCATCTCCCTCGTCAACTTTGATCGTCACGCCGTCGGGCACGTCCCCGCGCAGGATCATATCGGCGAGCGGGTCTTGCAGATAACGTTGCACTGCCCGCTTAAGGGGCCTTGCGCCGTAAACAGGGTCATAGCCCACCCGGCCAAGCCACGCGCGGGCGGCCGCCGTCAGGGTCAGGGTCACCTTGCGGTCGACCAGCAACTTGGCAACGCGAGCAACCTGGAGCTCCACGATTGGCCCCATATGATCTTGGCCAAGGCGGTGGAACAGGATGATTTCATCGAGCC
>JBJOLA010000335.1:0-5033 GCA_046045815.1 Pseudomonadota bacterium | reverse complement strand
TGGGCCTGTTAACTGTCAACGGCGCACTGCGCCAGAGTCACACGACGCGTGTCACGCTTTTGTCGCCGCTTCCCATTCCGCCCGATACTGTTTTCGCAGCGACACTTTGTCGATCTTCTCGGTGCCGAGGCGCGGTAACGGACTGTCCTCGATCCAGATTTTTGCCGGGATTTTGAACGCCGCCAAGTCTTTGATCAGAAACTCACCCAGCGCCGCTTCGCTCAGGGCTTCGCCGGGATGAAAATAAACGACTGCCCCCGGGATTTCGCCCAGCCGATCATCAGGCAAGCCGAACACTGCGCATTCCGCCACCGCTGCATTTTCGTAGATAGCTGCTTCGACCTCCTGACACGAGATATTTTCGCCGCCGCGGATGATGATATCCTTCTTGCGGTCGACGATGAACAAATAGCCATCCTCATCGAGATAACCGACATCGCCGGTACGGAAGTATCCGTCTACCGTCATACACTCCGCGCTGGCATCGGGTCGCCCCCAATAGCCGCTGAACAGAGCGATGGTGCGCAGGCAAACTTCGCCACGCGTTCCTTGGGGTAGGGGCTTGCCCGCATCATCGAGGATTGCAAGGTCCACCAGCGGTGCAGACGCGGCACCGGTACTGTTGGGTTTAGCGATATAATTGGACGAAAAATTGCCGCAGCCCACGCCGTTGGTCTCGGTGAGGCCGTACCCGAGTGCGGGCGGTGCGTTGGGCAGTTCTTCTTGCATTCGGCGGACATGCTCTGGCGGACGTGGTGCCCCTCCAGCCGCGAGCCCCTGCAAGGACGACAGATCATATTTGTGCCGGTCGGGATGAGAAAAGAGCTCAAAGCTCATCAGCGGAACGCCTGTGAAATTGGTGATCTTTTCTGCCTGGATTAACTCCATCGCCTTCACCACATCCCACTTGGGCATCATCACGATCTTGCGACCAATCGCGAAACTGACCAGCATCATCGGCACTTCGCCTGTGACGTGGAACAAGGGCACTGTCATTAGAGTGGCATGTTGTGGTCGGTCGGGCTTGATCGTGCCGTCTTCGGTGCCGAGTTGGAGCAGCATCAGTGCTTGCACGACATAGTTGAACACCCCCTGCACCACGGCACGGTGGCAGGAATAGGCACCCTTTGATTTGCCGGTTGAGCCTGACGTGAAGAGGATCGTCGCCAGATCATCGCCGCCGATGTCGGGAAGGTCGGTGTCCGCGCCGCCGCCTGCCGCCATCACAGGTGCAAGTGCCTGTTCGAGTGGTAATGCAATGTCGAGCGTCACAATCCGCGTACCACCAGCATAACCGGCGTCGGACAGACGCTTGGCGCGGGGTGCGTCAACGAACACCAAGCTTGTTTCAACGTCATCCAGACCTTCGGCGAGTTCGGCACCTTGCCACCAGCCGTTCAGCAGCGTTGCGCAGCCGCCCGCCATCAAAATTCCCATGTAGAGAACAATCCAGCTCGGTGCGTTGCGCATGGCAATCCCGACTCGGTCCCCCTTTTTGACGCCTTGCCCGGCGACAAGCGCGCCCGCTACTTCGCGCGCGGCTTCGTATATCTGGGCAAAGCTATAACGCTGATCGCCGTCCACAATGAAAGGCGTATCACCGTGCTGCGCGCAGAAATGGGCGAAATATTGGGGCAACGCGGGCGGTGCACTCGCGACCATCGGTAGATCGACCCCGTGTTGGCGAAAATGTGTCAACGCGGCTAATCCACCCTCAGCGGTGAGTGCAGCGATAGTCTTGCGCACGCGCAAATCGAGCTCAGTTGGCACCGGATGTTTCTCCCACTTGGTCTTCTTGATTTGCCCCACTATGGAGGGGAAAATTGCTGGGGAAAAGCCTTGATCCTAAACATCCTCGCTGACGCTACGTCAGCCATCCGTTACGACCAGCTGGGCATCGGCCCAATCGCGCTCGATCTCGGCTTTTTCAAGATCAGATGGTACTCATTGAGCTACATCGCGATGATTCTCATCGGCTGGTGGTATCTCGTCAAGATGATCGCCCAACCCGGCGCGCAGATGGCGAAACGTCATGTTGATGATTTCGTTTTTTATATGACGTTGGGCATTATTTTGGGCGGCAGGTTGGGCTATTGTACATTCTATCATCCTGAGATTTGGCAGACCCCGCTGCAGGTTCTGAAATTGTGGGAAGGCGGCATGTCGCTCCACGGTGGCTTTATTGGCGTGATCGTGGCGATCTGGTGGTTCTGCAAACGCAATACGTTGAACATGCTGCGAGTCTGTGATTATGTGGCGTGTACGGTGCCTTTTGGCACGTTCCTCGTCCGCATCGCCAATTTTGTGAATGGCGAATTGTGGGGCAGGCCAACTGATGTTTCCTGGGCGGTGATCTTTCCTGGGACAGGAGACAATGTCGCGCGTCACCCGAGCCAGTTGTATGAAGCCGGTTTTGAAGGGCTATTGATGGGCGTCATTCTCTACTTCATGTTTTGGCGAACGGATTCGCGATATTATCCTGGGCGTTTGGTAGGCACCGGCCTCGTCATTTACGGTTTTGCGCGTTTTGGGCTTGAGTATATCCGCGAGCCAGATGTCGGTGTTACCGGCCTTTTTGGGTTTACGATGGGGCAAACGCTCAGCACGCCGATGATCATCGCGGGCCTCTATCTGGTGGCGACTGCAAAGTCGCGTCGTCAGCGGGTTGAGCCGGTGATGGGGCTGAACAGCATCGCTTGATGGCGGGCACGCTTACCGAAAGCCTTGCGAAGGCCATTGATTTGGCGGGCCCAATCCCCGTCGCCCACTATATGGCGGCGGCGAATACCCATTATTATGCGACGCGCGATCCCTTTGGCTCTGAGGGAGATTTCATCACAGCACCCGAAATCAGCCAGATGTTTGGCGAGATGATCGGGCTTTGGCTTACCGATCTCTGGCTTCGCATGGGCAAGCCTGTGGCGCATTATGTTGAACTTGGTCCGGGCCGAGGCACCCTGGCAGTGGACGCACTGCGGGCAATGGCGATGGTGGGGCTCAATCCCTCGGTGCATCTTGTGGAAACCAGCCCCGTTCTCCGGATGGCCCAGCAGCAGCGTCTGCCCCACGCGACGTGGCACGATGATGTTTCGACCCTACCGGCTGACGGCGTGATACTGCTTGTCGCGAATGAGTTTTTCGATGCTTTGCCGATCCATCAGTTGATGAAGGCGCATGGTAAATGGTTCCAAGGATCCGTCACGTTCGAAGACGGTCACTTCCTCCGGGTGCCCGGTGCTTTGCTTCCTGACGATATTATCCCAGACACGCTGCGCGATGCGCCCGATGGCAGCATAATCGAATCCGCGTCAGCAAGCGTGACGCTCATGCGTGCGCTTGCGGAACGGGTGACCCGCCAAGGTGGCGCAGGTCTCGTCATCGACTACGGCTACGATGGCCCGGCGTTGGGCGATACGCTCCAGGCCGTAAAAGGACACGAATTTGCGGATGTCTTTGTCGATCCAGGTGAGCAAGACCTGACGACCCACGTTGATTTCGGGACAATCGGCGCCATCGTCGCAATGATGGGCGCACAGGCTCACGGCCCAATCGGTCAAGGCCAGTGGCTCGCGCGTTTGGGCTTGGCAGAACGTACTGCCGCGCTATCTTCAATTAAGCCCGAAAAGGCCGCTCAGTTCGCCGGGGAGCGGGATCGCCTGTGCAGTCCCGATGGCATGGGTCGCCTCTTCCGTGTGATGGGTATTACGGCACCCGGCTGGCCCGATCCGGATGGGTTTTGATGAACTTACCAAATCCGATCACGGCCAATTGCCTCCTCGGCATCTCTCACGGCTTCCTCGGGCGGCGGGGCGGGATTTCCGGCGGCCCATACGGCGGCTTGAATGTCGGCATCGGTTCTGACGATGATCCCGCGGCGATATCGGAAAATAGACGGCGGGCAACTGCCGCTATAATGCCCGGTGCTGCGCTGGCTACACTTTACCAAATCCATTCGGCAGATGTTGTGACGGTTACCAAGCCGTTCAAAGATGTTGATCGCCCCCGCGCCGATGCGATGGTGACGGATCGGTCGGGGATACTTCTGGGCATATTGACCGCGGACTGTGCCCCTGTGTTGTTCGCCGACATGCAGGCCGGTGTAATCGGCGCGGCACATGCGGGATGGAAGGGCGCGCTTGGCGGCGTGACAGATGCGACGATCACCGCAATGGAGGGCCTTGGCGCGGACCGAAGCAGGATCGTTGCGTGTATCGGTCCTTGCATCGCCCGTGCGTCCTACGAGGTGGACGATGGCTTTGCGCGCCGCTTCGGGGAAGCAGACCCCACGAATGAGCGGTTCTTTTCAGGCGGGCGCGAAGGCCATCACCAGTTTGATCTTGAAGGCTATGTCGCATCGCGGCTCGCTGATGCGGGCATAGCGAAGGTCGAAATGCTGGGTCTGGACACGTATAGTGACGAGGAACGCTTCTTTAGCTTTCGGCGCGCAACACACCGGAATGAGCCTGATTATGGCCGCCAAATCTCGCTAATCGGCTTAGAGTAAGCGACAGACTGTTGCACCCAAGTCCCATTGCGCTAAGGGACAGCGCATAGACTCATCAGCCTTTGGGGGCCACGCATGGCGCGAAATACAGCACGACCATTATCGCCGCATCTCACCGTTTGGAAATGGGGGCCGCATATGGCTGTTTCCATCTTGAACCGGGTGATGGGTGTAGGCTTGGCGACGGCCGGCGTTGTGGCGCTCGTCTGGTGGCTGACGGCGGCGTCGTCCGGTCCCGAGGCTTATGCAGCTTTCATCAGCTGCGCGAGCGGGTGGATGGGTAAAGTTGTCGCAATAGGCCTCACCTTTGCCTTTTTCTTCCATGTTTGCGCGGGCATTCGCCACTTTGTGCTCGATATGGGTGCTGGATTTGAATTGAAAAGCAACCGGTTGTGGGCACTGGGAACCTTCCTCGCCGCAATCATTCTCACTGGGGCGGTTTGGCTCTCCGTTGTGTATAGGGGGCTTTGATAATGGGCAGTGGAACAGGATTGGGCCAAGTGCGCGGCCTGGGTTCGGCTAAGCACGG
>JBJOLA010000329.1:0-3854 GCA_046045815.1 Pseudomonadota bacterium | reverse complement strand
AATGATCCTTATTTCACCCAGATTTCCAGTGACTGGGGCCGCCTGCTAAATGAAGCGCGTCAGCAAATCCCAGACCCACCGTTTCTCACCAATATGTAAGCCCGCGCGGCGCAAATTTTGTATGCCGGCAAATCGATCCCAGTTTGCAAATAGTTTGCATAAATCGAGAAATCCCGATAGACTAGACCATTGTATTTAGCGTGAAATCACGCGTTTCCCTCTCTGCCGATAAGGCCGATGCAATCGCAATCAGTGCCGCCAGCGAGGGTAAGTTATTTTTTGGTCGCAAAAACTCCATGTCTTCCTGGCCGGGGGTGCGAGATGTCGAACCAAATCTGGAAATTGGCCGAGGTTGATGGCCTTGTCGGCGCTGCACGATGACAGCGCCGGTGCTCAACCGCCCGAGCCTTCGAACGTTTGTGGCAGACGGTAACATCGGGTCTGCCGAGCATTTGCAAATCCTGCTCGCGACTTTTGATCATGTGGAACTGGTTGGTACGGCACAATCGGGTTATCAGGCGATCCGCATGATAGCAGCGTTAGCACCGGATTTGGTCGTGCTATCCGTCAATTTATCCGACATTACCGGGCTGCAAGTTGCCGTTTCTGCACAAAATATAAAGGCACCCCCCGCGATCATATTTGTTTCACGGTCGGAACTACATGCGGTTCGCGCCTTCGAATTGGCGGCTGTTGACTATCTCCTCAAACCCGTCAGTCACGAACGGCTCTCGGTGGCGCTGCAACGCGTGGCAGATTCCCGCAGCAATCACCCGGAGAATCATGACTATTTGCAAGATTTCTGGATACAGCGACGCGATGGCCACGTCCGCCTTGCGGTCGATTCAATCGCGTTGATCGAAGCGCAGGGTGACTATGCTCTCCTCCATGCGGGCTCGAACCAGCATATGATCCACATGACGATTGAGCATATTCTGGAGCAGATAGACCCCGCGAAGTTCATCAGAATTCACCGCTCGACGATCGTTCGCCGCGATCAAATATCGGCGATCAGGCACCGGGGCGGTGGCCAATGGTCGGCTGATTTAGTTGGGGGGATATGCCGCAACATTGGTAAGAAATATCTCGCGGAGGTCAAGGCGTTTACGGTGAATGTCTGGACAACCCGAGCCTCCCCGCAATCGGTGTAGATTTGGGGGAGGCCGAGGCCGTCAAGGTTCGATCGCAGCTATCAACGTCGCATCGCAAGGGTAATAGTCCCTCCGGCAGTAGAAGCCAGATCGGCATTATTCGCGCGCGCCACTGCACGGGCAATTTGTGGTTCTGCACCGGTCATGGCGCGATTTGCGCATCGTGCGTCATCCACCGGCGAATAGACATATTCAGCACTCACATCTGTACACAGTCTGATTGCCACTGAGCGTACGCGCGACCGTAGCGCGCGCACGCCAGCCGAGGAAACCAGATTAAGGTCTCTGTAACTCACTGTTGCACGCCTGATATCGCTATGTTGTGCCGTCACCACTGAATCATCGTCAGCGGCAGAAACAGGGGATGGAATGAGCAGCATGGTCGCTGCGATGGCCAGACAAGTTGAGATTATTCTTTGCGTCTTCATGATCTATCTCCGATCTAAAGGTTGTGAATCACACCTACCGCGAAGTTTGACCAGCTTGTGACCAACCACTTCTCGGTGTTTGGCGTTCCCTGTTTTCTAGATAACAAATTGAGCCCGATCAGGCTGTGCCATTTCGACGATGACGCGCCCTTGTTCGGTGAAGCGCGACGGGAAGGGCCGAACGTCAATCCAACAACGTTGAACGGCACCGCGCTTGCCGTTGCTCCCTTGGCCTCCCCCTGCTACGCGCTCGCGGACACTCTCTCCCGCATAGGACGCTCAAATGATCTCCCGCTATTCCCGCCCCGAAATGGTCAAAATCTGGGAGCCGGAGAATAAGTTCCGCATCTGGTTTGAGATAGAGGCCCACGCCACCGACGCGCTGGCCGAGCTCGGTGTCGTGCCCAAATCTGCGGCCAAAAGCCTTTGGGACTGGTGGGCAACCAATCCCAAGATTGATGTCCCCGCGATTGACGCGATTGAAGCCGTCACCAAGCATGATGTGATTGCCTTCCTCACTTGGGTGGCAGAACAAGTCGGCGATGATGCGCGCTTCATGCATCAGGGGATGACGAGTTCGGACGTGCTCGACACATGCCTGTCGGTGCAACTGGCCGAGGCAACCGATATCCTGCTCGCCGATATTGATGCGCTGCTCGCGGCGATCAAGCGCCGGGCCTTTGAACATAAGATGACACCTACGATTGGCCGCAGCCACGGCATCCACGGGGAGCCGGTGACGTTCGGGTTGAAGCTCGCCCAGGCATTTGCCGAATTTGAACGCAACCGGGCGCGGCTTCTGGCCGTGCGCGCTGACATTGCCACCTGCGCGATTTCGGGCGCGGTTGGTACGTTTGCCAATATTGATCCCCTGGTGGAGGCGCATGTCGCGGCCAAGCTGGGGCTGGAGATTGAACCGGTTTCAACCCAGGTCATCCCGCGGGATCGCCACGCGATGTACTTTGCGACGCTGGGCGTGATCGCGTCGTCGATTGAACGGCTCGCGGTGGAGGTGCGCCATCTTCAGCGCACGGAGGTGCTGGAGGCGGAGGAATATTTCTCACCGGGCCAAAAGGGATCGAGCGCGATGCCGCACAAGCGCAATCCGATCCTCACCGAAAATCTCACCGGCCTGGCGCGGATGGTGCGTAGTGCCGTGGTGCCCGCGATGGAAAATGTCGCGCTGTGGCATGAACGGGATATCTCCCATTCGTCGGTTGAGCGTTACATCGGCCCAGACGCGACGGTCACGCTCGATTTCGCGCTAAACCGGCTGACCGGGGTGATCGACAAATTGCTGATTTATCCGGCGCGGATGGAAAAGAATCTCAACAAGATGGGCGGCCTTGTCCATTCCCAGCGGGTGCTGCTGGCGCTCACCCAAGCGGGCGTATCGCGCGAAGATGCATACCGGCTGGTCCAGCGCAATGCGATGAAGGTATGGGAGTCAGACGGCGCACTCTCGCTGCTCGAATTGCTCAAGGGTGACGCGGAGGTGACCGCAGCACTTTCCCCCATAGAGATTGAGGACAAGTTTGACCTCGGCTATCATTTGAAACATGTCGATACGATTTTTGAGCGGGTATTCGGGGCAAAATAATGAAACGCATATTCAAAGGCTTGGTCATTCTCCTGTTGCTGGCGGTGATTGCGCTGCTCGCCTGGGGTTGGGAATCCGACCGCGATCCGGCGGTTCTGCGCGCGAAATATAGCAATGCTGCGTCGCAATTCGTGGATGTTGGCGGCGGCCTGACGATGCATGTCCGTGATGAAGGCAAGAGGGACGGCCCCGTGCTCGTCCTCCTCCACGGATCAAATTCTTCGCTGCAAACCTGGGAGCCGTGGGTGGCCCGGCTCGGCGGAAAATACCGGGTGATTAGCTTCGATCAGATCGGCCACGGGCTGACGGGGCCAAACCCCGCGCATGATTATACTGCGAAGGCCTTCGTCGATACGGCGGACGCTCTGCTCACCAAAATGGGCGTTGAGAAGTTCGCGCTCGGTGGCAATTCGATGGGCGGCTGGGTCGCTTGGCACTTTGCGCTGGCTCATCCTGAGAAACTGACCGCGCTCATCCTTGTCGACGCGGCCGGCGCGCCCAATTCGGAATCCAAATCGGTGCCACTCGGCTTCAAAATCGCGCGTATGCCGGTTTTCAAGACGCTGATGCTCCACGTCACCCCGCGCGGTGTGTTTGACAAGACTGTCCACCAGACGCTCAGCAATGATACGATCATCACCGACAAGATGATCGACACCTATTGGGAACTTGCAC
>JBJOLA010000251.1:0-5011 GCA_046045815.1 Pseudomonadota bacterium | reverse complement strand
CAGGGCCGCGCGCAAAACTTGTGAACCAGCTAAAAATCCTGCACTAACGTTTTTGACACCATGTCCACACCGCTCCCACCCTTCCCCTGGATTGATATCGTCATCATTTTTGCGTTGATTGCGGTGAATGGTGTGCTGTCAATGTCTGAGCTTGCTATTGTTTCGGCCCGAAAGCCCCGGCTGGAGGCGATGGCCCGGCGCGGCAGCAAAGGTGCGGCGCGTGCTATTGAGCTTGCGGCTAACCCCGGTCGTTTTCTGTCAACCGTGCAAACCGGGATAACGCTCATCGGCATTATCGCTGGTGCTTATTCCGGTGCGAGCCTTGGCGGCCCGGTTGCGGCTCGGATATCGGGTTGGGGACTGAGCAAGGAATGGTCTGAAACAATTGGATTTGCGATTGTTATCACATTGACGACTTACCTCTCACTGGTGATCGGAGAGCTCGTCCCCAAACAGTTTGCGCTACGAAAACCAGAGCCCATCGCCGCAATCATGGCGCTGCCCATGCAATATCTCGCCCGCGTGACTGCGCCGTTTGTCTGGCTGCTCGACCGGACGAGCGCCCTGATATTCCATTTGTTGCGCCTTGACCGCGAGACAGAGAATCACGTTACCGCCGAGGAACTCCATCTGATCTTTGCTGAGGCCAGCAAATCCGGCGTGATCGAGGAAAGCGAGCGGGCTATCATCTCTGGCGTTGTCCGGCTCGCGGATCGCCCAGTGCGCGAAGTGATGACACCGCGCACTGAAATAGACTGGATCGATGCCGATGCCGCGCCCGCCGTCATTCGCGAGGCGCTGCTTGCCTCATCTCACAGCCGCTTGCTGGTAGGTGAGGGGACGATTGAGAATATCATCGGGATCGTCCAGGCGCGCGACATCGTATCAGTGTTACTCCGGAAAGAACCGCTGTCGATGCGTGCGTTACTGCGGACCGCGCCGATTGTGCCTGATCAGGTTGACGCAATGGACGCGCTTGAAACGCTGCGTCGCGCCGACGTTCCGATTGCGCTCGTCCATGATGAATATGGCCATTTTGAAGGTATCGTGACTCCGGTTGATCTCCTTGCCGCAATCGCGGGTGATTTCGCGTCTGACCAGGATAGCAACGATGAACCCGCGATCGTCGAACGCGAAGACGGCAGCCTGCTCGTTTCTGGCTGGCTGGCGGCAGACGCGCTTGCCGAACGGCTGAGTCTCACGCTTTCGGAAGACCGTGACTATGCGACCGTGGCCGGTTTCGTGCTCGATGTGCTGAAGCATCTTCCTGAAACAGGCGAGCATTTCGTTGAGCAGGGCTACCGGTTTGAGATCATTGATCTTGATGGCCGCAAGATTGATAAGATATTGGTTTCCGAAGCGGCTTGAGTTTGAACAACAATGCTGAAACAAGGAGTCGACTATGACTTTCCCTCTGCCCAACAATTCAGCTGACCTCAAAGGCAAGGTTGCACTTGTAACCGGGGCTTCGGCGGGGTTAGGCGTTAGGTTTGCGAAGGTGTTGGCGGCAAGCGGCGCGAAGGTTGCTTTGTGTGCACGGCGAATGGACAAGCTTGAGCTTGTGGCGGCTGAAATTCGGGCAGCCGGTGGGGAAGCCGTGGCAATCCAGCTCGACGCGTCCGATGCAGATCAGCTCATCGACGCCGTTGCTCAGGCAGAAGCTGCCTTTGGCACGGTGGATATCCTGGTCAACAACGCGGGTATTCCTGACGCCCAGCGCGCGCACAAAATGCCCGTCGAGCTGATCGACCGCGTGATTGGGATAAACCTGCGCGCGCCTTACATCCTTGCCTGTGAAGTCGCTCGGCGGCTGATCGCGGCCAAGAAACCCGGACGGATCGTCAATATCTCGTCCACCGCTCACTTCCGATATGATGGAGGCGGCGCGGCGCTTTACGCCATCACCAAGACTGCCGTCGCGCGGATGACTGAAGCATTGTCGGTCGAATGGGCGCATTATAACATCAACGTGAATTGTATCGCGCCGGGCACCTTCCATTCAGAAATGATGGATGGAATGATGAGTCGTATCGGCGATTTTACTGATGCACTTCCCCGGAAGCGGATCGGCGATCCGGCTCAACTCGATTCCACTTTGCTCTATCTGGTTTCGCCCTCATCCGAGTTCGTGACGGGGGCAGTTATTCGGGTGGATGATGGGCAAAGCGCACGAACACGCATGTAGCGGAATTTCACCCTCACAGTTTCAACAACAGGACACATAAAATGGCGTTCAAGACCCGCATCACAGAGCTGCTTGAAATTGAACATCCCATTGTGCAGGGCGGGATGCAAGGCGTTGGCACTGCCGAACTTGCGTCAGCAGTATCGAATGCCGGTGGCCTCGGAATATTGACGGCACTCACGCAGCCCTCTCCCCACGCACTGCGCGACGAGATTGAACGTACCCGCTCGATGACAGCCAAGCCGATTGGCGTGAACATGACGGTATTCCCGACGATCAACTCGCCCGACTATAACGCTTATGCCGACGCGGTTGTTGAAAGTGGCGTGCGGATTGTGGAAACAGCCGGAACCCCCGCGATCCGCGAGATTTGGGAGCGATTGAAGCCACATGGTATCATCATCCTGCACAAATGTACCGCCGTTCGTCACGCCGTATCCGCTGAGAAAGCAGGCGTTGACGTGATCTCAATCGACGGGTTTGAATGCGCAGGCCACCCCGGGGAGGATGATATCCCCGGCCTGATCCTGATCCCCGCTGCGGCAGATAAGATAAAAATACCGATGCTGGCTTCCGGCGGATTTGGCGATGGACGCGGGCTGGCGGCGGCGCTTGCGCTCGGTGCAGAAGGCATCAATATGGGCACACGTTTCTGCGCCACCGCCGAAGCGCAAATCCATGAAAATGTGAAGAATGCTTATATCGAGAATGACGAACGTGGATCATTCCTGATCTTCCGCCAATTCAAGAACACGGCACGGGTGGGCCGGAGCCCGGTTTCGGAGGAAGTTGCCCGCCGTCTGGCCATGCCAGACGCGAAATTCTCAGACGTTCAAGAACTAGTGGCGGGAACCGCAGGCCGCGATCTCCTCAAGACTGGAGACCTGTCCAAAGGCGTGTTCTGGGCAGGGATGGTGCAGGGCTTGATCCATGACATTCCGACCTGTGATGAGCTGATCAAGCGCATCATCGCCGACGCCGAGGCCATTGTGCGCGGCCGCCTTGAATCCATGCTGGCGGCATGACCGATACCCTCACCCTCTATGCCTTCAACACGGGCTGGTTCCAATGCAAGCCGGGCTATTTCATCGAGGGCGAAGTGGGCGATCATCTGCGGGGGCCGGTGCCCGCTTATCTGATTGATCATCCCAAAGGACGGGCGCTGTTCGATACCGGGATGGGCATACGTTACCGCCGCGAAATCGCCGATGCTCTACCGCAGAATAAGTTCGGCCTCGAGTGGTTTGAAGGCATGGAGATCGCGTCTCGGCTGCGGGCGATTGACGTTGATCCTGCGAGCATCAACTGGATCATCAACTCGCATCTCCATATCGATCATTGCGGCGGCAACGCGACGATTCCGAATGCGACCATGATCGTTCAATCCAAGGAACTTGCAACGGCGCGGGCGACTGAGGAGGCCGGCCTGTATGAGACTTTGGACTATGCCACGGGTCAGCCAGTCAAGGCGATTGACGGAGAATTTGATCTGTTCGGCGATGGCAGTGTTCGAATCGTGCCCACTTACGGTCACACACCGGGGCATCAGAGCGTAATCATCACACTACCGAAGGGGGATGTCATGCTCGCGGCAGATTGCTGTTACACTGAGCGCAATCTTGATCAGATGATCCTTCCCAAAGCAATGGCCGACGCGGATGCTGGCATGCATACATTTGCGCAGTTGGCCAAACTGCGAAATTCAGGCACGCGTATCTTGTTTGGGCATGACGCTATGCAGTGGAAGTCCATTGTAGAAGGTGCCCCAATCCAGTAGCGAAGGGCAACTCAATTTTCAGGAGAGACCCGATGACCGTTCCCGCAACCGGACTGCAGCTGCTTTCACTCGTCAAAGACAGCGGAGAGCTTGAGATTTCGCTGGTGCAAGCGCCTGTCGCAGAACCCAAGGATCATGAGGTAGTCGTCCAGGTTCTTGCTACGCCGATCAATCCGTCCGATCTCGGCTTGCTGGTGGGCGCGGCTGATATGAGCACAGCGAAAACCTCTACGCGTGACGGCCTTCCCGTGGTGACGGCGTCCGTGCCCGAAGCCGGGATGCGCGCGATGGGCAGCCGCATGGGCGAAGCGATGCCAGTCGGCAATGAAGGCTCCGGCGTTGTTGTTAAGGCGGGCGCATCCCCAGAAGCGCAGGCGCTGATGGGCAAGACAGTCGCGCTGCTCGGCGGAGCGATGTATGCGCAGTACCGCACGCTGCCCGTCGCGATGTGCATGGCACTTCCTGACGGCACCACGCCAGCGGACGGCGCATCCTGCTTCGTCAACCCTCTCACTTCGCTCGCGATGACCGAAGTCATGCGGCAAGAAGGCCACACTGCACTCGTGCACACGGCGGCGGCATCGAACCTTGGCCAGATGCTCGTAAAGATTTGTCTCAAGGACGGAATTTCACTCATCAACATCGTGCGGAGCGCCGCCCAAGTCGCACTGCTGCGCGGCATCGGCGCGACACATGTGGTCGACTCGAGCGCTGAAACGTTCATGGCCGATCTAACTGCGGCCCTCGTTGAAACTGGTGCAACGATAGCCTTTGACGCGATTGGCGGCGGCAAGCTCGCGGGCCAGATCCTTACTTGCATGGAAGCAGCGGCCGTCAAACGGATGACCACCTACAGCCGTTACGGGTCAGACACGTTCAAGCAGGTTTACATCTACGGCAGCCTCGACATGGCTCCAACGACGCTCAACCGCGCGTTTGGTTTCTCATGGGCGGTCAGCGGTTTCCTGCTGACGCCGTTCTTGCAGAAGATCGGCATGGACGGCGCGATGAAGATGCGCGCGCGCGTCGTTGCGGAACTGACGACGACA
>JBJOLA010000197.1:0-8327 GCA_046045815.1 Pseudomonadota bacterium | reverse complement strand
GTCCGCCAGAACTTCTGGATCATAGCCCCTCGCCATGCCCGCCACCGCCAAGGCTGCGTTGCGATACACATCGCGGCTGATGCTGTTGATGCCCGAAACGTCGGTCACCGCGTTCATCATTGCAATGTCCTTCACCCCCATATAGGGCGCGGTAAACCCCGATGCCATCGTCGAGACGATCAGTTTTGGCAGTCCGTAGGGGAAGCTCTGCATCAAGGCCCCGGCCAACGCGCTGCCCATGGATCCACCGACTGCCAGCATGCCCGAAAGTGGATGTTTGGCGTGATACGCATGCGCCGCCTTGATCGCGCCTTCGATCATCACACCCTGACATTTGCCTTCATGGCCAATCGCACGGACGGCTTCGATGTTTGTACCAGCCGCAGCGGTCACATCATCCGGACCAATCTCAGCGCCACCAACAGTCTGCCGGATACTCGCATCAAGATGGACGACGTCCACTCCCGCAGATTCGAGCACCCGCCGCACAAAGCGTGCTTCGATCTCCTTGGTATCTTGCGTAATGATCAGCAGAACGCGCGGCAAATCGACCATCTCTATCTCCTGTAAACTTTTGCTGTCATGTGCACTGACAAGGCCGAGTTTGCACGACTCAAATCAGCGGTTACATTGCACCCTGTGAAACAGACCCGCCATGCTTGAACAGAAAGTCAAATCCGTCCGTGCGCTTGAACGCGGACTCGACGTGCTGCTTGAAATCCAATCGCGCCGTGCCGCCAGCCTGCATGAATTGCACAAGGCGCTTGGCCTGTCCAAGGCGACATTGCTGCGCATGCTGGTCACGCTGGGGGGCAAAGGCCTGATCTGGCAGCGATTGGCCGATGGGGCCTATCTGCCGCACAAACAAAATTTCGGCGAAGCGCTGGCCGATTCGACCGAACAAATCGCCGAAATCGCTTCCCCACATATGGAGACATTGAGTTCAATTGCAGCGTGGCCGTCGGTGCTGGCCGTGCCAAGGCTTGATCATGTGGAAATCATCGAAACCAATAGCCCGAAGTTCCGCCTTAGCGCTGCCACCTTGGGGCCGGTCGGGGTGAAACTCTCTTACATTCATACTGCCACCGGCCGCGCCTATCTTGCGGCCTGTAGTGTCAATGAACGCGATGCCATCATTGCGAGGCTCCGGCCCAAGGACGCAAGCGACGCAAGCGAGCAGCAGTTGCGCGATATCCTCGATTCAGCCGCGCAGCAGGGCTATTCCGTCCGCGATCCAATCCACCCTTGGCCTGACCGCAGCAAGCAAATGATCTTGCGTGACGGCAGGCACTCAATGGGTGTGGCGGTGAAGGTGCACGGCAATCCTGTCGCCTCTATCAACATCACGTGGCTGGCCAAACATGCCACCAGCCAAGAAGTGATCGAGCTGCATCTAGGGGCGTTGCAATCAACGGCCCGCGCGATTGGCGCGTCGCTGGAAAAGCAGCGCGGCTGATTTCATCATTGGAATATGATGCGGGTGGAGCTTGAGATGCGCCGCGCATATCTAGCGAAACGAAAAAGTGATTTCGTTTCACCTTGTGAAATCAATTTACGAAACTCGTTCGTGTCACTTACAATGATATGGGTTAGACCGACGATCGCAACGAAGACCAATGGGTGAGAAAATCACTCAATCAAATCAGGTAACGGGAGAGAGACAATGAAAACGACGATTGCCACGCTCATGTCAGGAGCCGCGCTGGCTCTGGCAGCGCCAGCTTTTGCGCAAGCAGCACCAGCAGAAGATACTGGCGGCATTCAGGAAATCGTCGTGACCGCGCAAAAGCGCGCCGAAAATGTCCAAGATGTACCGATTGCGATTTCGGCTTTCACCAGCCAAGCGCTTGATGAGCGCGCGGTCACCAGCGTTGCTTCGCTTTCAAACATTGCGCCAAACGTTGTGCTGGACGCCGGCACGCCATTTTCAGGCTCATCGTCGGTTATATCAGCGTATATCCGGGGTATTGGCGCGAATGATTTTGCGTTCAACATTGATCCAGGCGTTGGGATCTATCTCGACGGTGTTTATCTTGCACGCTCAGTTGGTGCCAACCAAGATTTGCCTGATGTGGAGCGGATCGAAGTTCTGAAAGGTCCGCAGGGCACGCTCTTTGGGCGGAATACCATTGGCGGCGCGATCTCAATCGTTACGCATGATCCGGGCAAAGATTTCCGCTTCAAGGGTGATGTTACAGTGGGGCGGTTCGGCCTGATCCAAACGCGCGGCACCGTGGATATTCCTCTTTCTGAGGGCCTGTACTCGTCGATCAGTTTCTCGACCAAGAACCGCAAAGGCTATCTCCAGCGCATCGCCTATCCCGGCACATCGGCCTTTGCTTCAACGCCGATCACGTCGTTCCGGGCAGACAATTATCAAAATATCGGGCTGGGCACCGAAGGTGGTGACAACAGCTACAATCTGCGCGGCAAGATCAAATACAACAATGGCGGCCCGTTCCGACTGACACTTTCTGCCGATTATACCAATGTCGATCAGAGCCAGATTGCAAATAAGTTGATTGCAACCACCGGCGCTGTTTTCGCAGGAACGTATAATTGCGCAATTGGTGGCGTAATTGCGGCCCCTGGTGACACCACAACCTGCGGCGGCGGCCCGCCTGCGTTCGCCTATATCGGCCAACCAGGATCTGCCAACAATATCGGTGGCTTGAACTTCATCAACGATCTGCCGTCAATCTTTGGCGTCAACGTTGATGCCAATCCCAACAACAACCGCCTGCCCTATGACAATCGGTTCGTCACCAACAACATCGATACCAGCTATGCCAATGGCAATAACTATTCGAAGCTGAAATCCTCGGGCGGATCGGCCACGATCGAATATGATATCAGCGATACGGCAACGATCAAATCAATCACCGCCTACCGTGAACTGCATTGGCACACCGGCATGGATCTTGACGGTTCGCCGCTCAATTTCCTCCACACCAGCTTTGAGATGAATCAGAAGCAGTTTAGCCAGGAATTCCAGCTGCTCGGTTCGGCGATGGATAAGAAGCTGAATTATGTGCTGGGTGCATATTATTTCAAGGAATCCGGCAATCTTCACGATTGGGTCACGTTCGCAGAAGGCCTGTTGCAGGTTGATGGCCCCAACAATCTGGCGACCAAAAACTATGCCTTCTTTGGGCAGGTCGACTACAAAATCACTGAAAAGCTCGGCATCACACTGGGTGGTCGTTACACCCACGAAGATAAGGAGTTTGAAGGATTTCAGGCGGATAATAACGGCCTGACGTATAAAATCTTCTCCTTCCTGGGGAATAATGGCATTCCGCTGGTCAATGATGATCCTACAACGCCGCTGGTGAATGAATTTGTTCCGCCACCGGTTGCTTGTAACAACATTTCAACCAGCATTTCAGAGGCATGCCGGATTTTGGCAGGTTTCCCGAATGCCAATCAGCCGCTCCGCTATTATATTGCGGGCGTGCAGAAGAAGGTTTTCAATAACTTTTCGCCAAAAATCAGCGTTCAATATCATCCCACCGATGATGTGATGGTCTATGCCACATGGTCGAAGGGCTATAAGACCGGCGGCTGGACAACGCGGTTGTCAAATCCGCTGCCAACAGCACCTGGTTTTGGCCCGGAAAAAGCAACAACCTATGAATTGGGTTTGAAGTCCACCTTGATCGACCGGAAACTTCAGGTCAACGCTGCGGTGTTCCAGACGGAATATAAGGGCATCCAGCTCAATTTCCAGCAGGGCATTTCCCCGACAATTCAAAACGCCGGCGATGCTCGCATCAAGGGCTTTGAAATCGAAGTGACCGCAGCCCCCACCGAGGCGCTGACGATTAACGCGTCGGTGGGTTATACGGACGCCAAATACACGGCCGTACTTGCGCCGGCGCAGGTTGCGGCTAATCCGTTCCAAGCCGGTGTGTTCGTCGGGGCTGAATTGCCAAAATCGCCGAAATGGAAGTTCAACTTCAGTCCGCGCTATCAGGTCAATCTGGGCAATGGTGGGAAGGTCATTTTGCTGGCTGACTATACCCACACGACGAGCCTCTGGAATGACACGGAACGCGCATTCCTGCTGAAGCGCCCTTCAACCGACCTGCTCAACGGCAGCATCACCTACAAGGAACCAAATCAGCATTGGGATATAACCGTCGGGATGACCAACATCACCGATACGCGCTATCTTACGACGGGACAGGCGCAGATTGCCGGGGGTCAATTCTACGGCACCTTCAGCCGTCCACGTGAATGGTATGCCAAGCTTGGACTGAAGTTCTAAGCCGGGTCGCAAAAAACTGGGGCGGGGTCAGGAATGGCCTCGCCCTTTTCATTTGAGGAGTATCACCGTGCCTGAATCGCCGCATCTTGAATTCTGGAAAGACATCAAGCCGATCGAGAAGGTGTTCAAGGAAGGCGGTCTCCCTGAAATCTACGCCTCTAAAATCGCGGAGGGCGATCCGCGCCACTGGGTGCCGATCAGCGAGACAGTCTCCTCCAAGCCCGTCTGGATCAGCCCGTCCAAGAATATGTGGGCCGATGTTTTGATGTCGAGCGGGCCGGGGCTGGTCAGTCGCCATTACCATCCGCACCCGATCTGGGCCTATACGATCAGCGGTAAATGGGCGTATCTCGAACATGAGTGGACCGCGACGGCAGGGGATTTCGTTTATGAAACGCCTGGCGAAAGCCACACTTTGGTTTGTTATGATCATCCCGAGCCGATGAAGGTGTTCTTCGTCGTATCTGGCCCGCTGATGTGGCTGGATGAGAGCGGCGCGACCGTCGGCCATTATGATGTGTTCGATTACATCGCGGCGGCGCGCGCGCATTATGCGAGCAACGGCATTGGCGCGGATTACGTAGATACGCTGATTAGATAGGCTCGACACATGGGAGGGTTTCACATGCGATTGTTTTTGGGAGTGGCGGCAGGAGCCGTGATGCTGGCGGGGGGCGTTGCACTTGCCGCGCAAAAGCTCGGCCAGCCTCAGGGCGAACGTGCGCCTGAAGAGATTTACGCCAAAACCTGTGGCTATTGCCACGGCAAGAATATCGGTCCGGTGATCCGCGGGCGTGCGCTTCCTGCGGAGGCCATTGTCCGCCAAGTGCGTCACGGCCAGAACGGCATGCCGGCCTTCCGCCCCACCGAAGTCACCAAGTCCGAACTCGATGCGCTCGCCAAGTGGATATCCACGAGCAAGGCCGATCCAGCGGAGAAAGGCAAATGAGCATGGACATGAACCGTCGCGCGATGATTGGAACCGCCGTTGTTGGCGCTGCTGCCACACTGATTGCTTGCAAGGAAAATCCGGCGCCGCTCGCGCCGTCGGTCAGTAAGGCTGACTTCAAGGGCGCCGTCGCCGAGATGCGCCGCGTCGTTGGGGACGAATGGGTGTTCGCTGATACGGACGCGGTGATCCCCTACAGCAAGACCTTCATTCCTGATCCAACGCACCGCCATGTGCCCGTCGGCGCCGTCGCCCCTGCCACGGTTGAAGAAGTGCAGGAACTGGTCAAGATCGCCAACAAGTATAAGCAGCCGCTGTGGACCGTCTCTACGGGCAAGAACATGGGTTACGGCATGGCCGCCCCCGCGACGCCTGGCCAGATTGTGCTTGATCTCAAGCGGATGAATCGCATTCTTGAGGTTGATCCGGAATTGGGCACGGCTTTGGTGGAACCTGGGGTCACTTACCAAATGCTCAAGGACTATCTCGAAGAAAATAATCTCCCCTATTGGATCGATGTCCCCACCGTCGGCCCAATCGCCGGCCCCGTAGGCAATACGCTTGATCGCGGGGTCGGCTACACACCTTACGGTGAGCATTTCATGTTCCAATGCGGGATGGAGGTCATCTTGCCCGACGGTCGCCTGCTGCGCACGGGGATGGGCAGCATCGAGGGCTCAACCGCGTGGCAGGCCTTCAAATGGGGCTACGGCCCCTATATCGACGGACTGTTCACTCAGTCGAACTTCGGCATTGTGACGAAGATGGGCATGTGGCTGATGCCCAAGCCACCGGTCTACAAGCCCTTCATGATCCGCCATGCCGAAATGTCGGACGTGTCAAAGATCGTTGAAACGATGCGACCGCTGCGCGTCTCAAGCCTGATTGCCAATGGCAATCTGATGATGAGTGCTGCCTATCAACTCGCGATGTTCAATCGGCGCAGCGATGTGCAAGCTGATCCAGGAACGCTGACTGAGGAGTCGCTGAAAAAAGCGGCCAAGGCCAATGGTCTGGGCATGTGGAACACCTATTTCGCTCTTTACGGCACCGACGGGACAGTGGCGGCGGTCGAACCAATCATTCGCGCGGCCATCGGCGCGAGCGGCGGCGAAGTGCTGACCGAGGCGGAGATGAGCGGCAACCCCTGGTTCCATCATCACAAGACTCTGATGGAGGGCGGCCTTAACCTCGACGAGATCGGTCTGCTGCGCTGGCGCGGCAATGGTGGGGGCCTCGCCTGGTTTGCACCTGTGGCTGCGGCAAAGGGCAAGGAGACCGAGGGTCAGACCAGGCTCGCACGCGAAATCCTCGAGAAATACGGTTTTGACTATACCGCCGCCTATGTGATCGGTTGGCGTGATCTGCATCATATCATCGCTCTTCTCTTCGACAAATCCGATCCCGCAGAAGAAAAGAAAGCCGACGAATGTTACCGCGAATTGGTCAAACGGTTCGGCGAGAAAGGCTGGGCGAGTTACCGCACAGGCGTCAACACGATGGATCTCGTCGCCGAGCAATATGGTCAGGTCAATCGCGATTTTAACCAGCAATTGAAGGACGCGATTGACCCCAATCACATCCTTTCGCCCGGTAAGTCAGGGATCAAATAATGCGCTGGATCATCGCTCTCCTCGCCCTTTTCACCACCCCCGCACTCGCGCAGCAAAAGCCGCTCGAGGTCGAAGTTCTGAGGACCAGCGCAGGCTCGCTCTACGCCAATATCGCGCTTATCAAGGGGGAGAAGAAAGCGGTTCTGGTCGATGCGCCCTTTACCCGAGCCGACGCGCACCGTGTGGTGGCGATGATCCTCGACAGCGGCAAGGAGTTGGAGACGATCTTTGTCGGCCATGATCATCCCGATCATTTCTTTGCGATGGAAGTGATTACCCAAGCCTTCCCCGAAGCAAAAGTTCTCGCGCACCCCACCGTCGCGGCGGACATCTGGCGGTCTCTGCCGTTCAAAGTAAAGCGCTGGTATCCCGTGCTTGGCATGAACGCGCCGCGCACCCCGACGGCACCACTGGCGATGGAAGGCGACACGATCATGCTCGAAGGGCGTGAGCTGAAGGTGCTTGGCCCCGTGCAAGGCGATCATGTCCACGCAACGGCGCTTTGGGCACCGTCGATCAAGGCGCTGTTCCCCGGCGATTTGGTTTATAACGAAATGTTCCTGTGGTTCGGCGAGCACGATCCCAAAGCGATTGCGGCCTGGGGCAAAGCACTGGAGGAATTGGCTGCGCTAAAACCCGCCATCGTTGTTGCGGGTCATTCGAAGCCGGGCCTGCCCAATGACATTTCGGGCATCACCTATAGCCAGCGCTACATTGCTGCGTGGCCGGGGCTGGTTGCGGCCTCCAAAGACAGCAAAGACCTCAGCGCACGGACGATGAAGGCATTTCCGAACAGCGTCGATGTCCTCGGAGATTTCCTGCTCGGCAATTCATCGCGTGTCGCCAAGGGCGAACAGCCTGCTTGGGTTGAATAGACACAATCCTGTGCAGCGGCAGTGATCGCCAAGTCACACTGAGTCGAGGAGCATGATATGCGTTTTGAAGCGAAAACTGTTCTGATAACCGGTGGCGCGACCGGTATTGGCCGGGCTACCGCGCTGGCCTTTGCTCGGGAAGGTGCGGCAGTAATGATCGGCGACGTTGATGATCGCGCTGCGGAAACCGTGGCGTTGATCGAAGCGGCGGGCGGCAAGGCGGCGTTCAAGTCGGCCGATGTTTCCGATGCGGATGCGATGACCGAACTTGTCCGTGATACTGTCGCGCGTTTTGGCGGGATGCACATGGCGTTTAACAATGCCGGAGTTCTCCCTCCACCCTTGCCCTTTCATGAAGTGCCGCCAAGCGATCTGGATCGCATCCTGAATGTTGACTTGAAGGGCGTCTATTTCGCGATGCAGGCCGAGATTCGCCATTTTCTGAGTGTCGGCGGCGGGGCCATCGTGAACACTGCATCGGTGGCGGGCATCGTTGCTGATCCAAACATGTCGGCTTATGTCGCGGCCAAGCACGCGGTCGTCGGGCTGACCAAGGCGGTAGCGATTGAATATGCGCAAGCAGGGATCCGCGTGAATGCCATTGGCCCGGGCTTTGTCGC
>JBJOLA010000099.1:0-2774 GCA_046045815.1 Pseudomonadota bacterium | reverse complement strand
GCCAAACCTTGCGGTTCAAGCCCAAGCTTTTGCATCTGTTTGGCGAGTTCCTTTGATGTGAACAGACTTTGCGAGATTGCCCGTGCGCCGCCCGCCTCCACCATTTCGCGGACGTTGGCGGTTTGATGATCATCGGTGGCACTGGGCAGCGGAATGAGGATTGCCGGGCGGCCTGCGGCGGTGAGTTCGGCAATGGTCGATGCGCCCGCCCGCGCGATCACCAGATGTGTCCACGCGAGCTTTTCCGGAATATCGTTCATATAGGTTGCGAGGTCAGCCGGAATACCGAGTGCTGCATATTGGGCGCGAACCCCGTCAATATCTTCCGCGCGGCATTGCTGCGTCACTTGCAGACGGCGGCGCAGCGCGGGTGGCAACATCGCGAGCCCTTCGGGCACCACATCGGACAGGATCGACGCGCCTTGGCTGCCCCCGATCACCAGCACCCGGAATACACCTTCCCCGTCGAGCGGCGGGAAAGGCTGATCGCGCAGCACCAATATTTCATCGCGGACCGGGTTTCCGACAAGAAGCACCTTTTTGCGATTCTTGTCCGCAATCCGGGACACGTTGGGGTAAGCGGTCGCGATAATATCGGCCCAGCCAGAAACCAGCCGATTGACCCGCCCCAGCACGGCATTCTGTTCGTGAATCACTGTTGGAATTCCCGATCCATGAGCCGCGAGCAGTGCCGGGAAAGCGGGATAGCCGCCAAAGCCGACAACCGCTGATGGCCGAAGCTCCTCGTAGAGATTGAGGGCCATGCGTCGTCCGTCAAGGATCGCCTTCGCGCCAGCGGGCCAGCTCATTGGATTTCCCGTGATCCGCCCCGCAGGCAGGATATGTGTCTCTAGGCCGTCAAACAATCCAGGGATTTTGGCACCCCGCTCGTCGCTGATCAGCGCGACCTTATGCCCGCGGGCCATAAGCTCAGCGGCAAGCGCATGGGCAGGCATCATATGGCCACCGGTACCACCAGCGGCGAGAACAAAGTGTCGGCTAACGGTCATTTTACACCCCATTTCACCACATAAGGTGATCGCAACAGATAGGGATTTTTGCGGGTAAAGGCGAGGAGCAATCCAAAGCCCGCAGACAGCGCCAGCATCGATGATCCGCCGTAACTAATGAACGGCAACGTCATCCCTTTCGACGGTGCGATCCCGACATTGACTGCCATGTTGATGAACGCCTGGACGGTGAACTGGGTCACCAGCCCCCCCGCCGCAAGAACCAGGAAACCATCTTCCTCATCGAGCAATTTCAGGAAAACGCGGACAGCAATCGCGAGAAAGATTGCGGCGATCGCGATGCAAGCAAGCAGGCCAAATTCCTCCCCTATCACCGAAAAGATGTAGTCCGTATGCGCTTCGGGCAAATGGAATTTGCGCTCTCCACCGCCCGGCCCCGTGCCGAACAATCCACCCGCTGTGATCGTCGCGTGCGCCATATCAGTCTGGTAGGTATCGCCGCTCGCGAACAGGAAATTGTTGATCCGTGTCGTCGCCACAGGATAAAGGAAATAGGCCGCGACGATCCCGACTGCGCCTCCGCCCGCGAGCATCCCGATGAGCCGCATCGGCATACCGTTGATCAGCATGAGCGCCATCCACACGCTGCAAAAGATGATCGTCTGGCCAAAATCTGGCTGCATCATCAGCAGCATCGCCACGATCCCAGTCAGCAGCCCCGTCATCGGCACGACCGGCAACGCACGGTCTTGCGCTTTGAGCGACAATATCCACGCCAGCGTCACCACGAAGAAGGGCTTCAAAAATTCCGACGGCTGAAACTGGCTGATGCCAACCCCAATCCAACGCATCGCGCCGTTATGTTCGACGCCGACGAGGGGCACCGCCGCCAGCATCACGCTAAAAAAGGCCGCGCCGCCAAGCGAAAGCCGGCGTGCCAGATTTTGCGGGAGCATCGACACGGTGAGCATCACCGGGATGCCAACCGCCACCCACATCAACTGTTTCCAGAAGTAGCTGAGCGGCGAAACGATAATGTCTCCGCCCGAATAGCGCTGCGCCGCGGCTGGCGACGCTGCCGCCACTGCGATCAGGCCGACCGAGATCAGAACCGTCACGAGCAGCAACAGCACCCGGTCAATTTCCCAGAACCACAATCCGAAGGGAGACCGGTCTGCCCGGCCGAGCCGGGTGACGACCTTGCGTTTGCCTTTGGGCAGTTTTGCCACAGCTGCGGTCATGCCAGCGCCTCCACTGCCGCGCGGCATGCATCGCCCCGCGCTTCATAATCTCTGAATTGATCGAACGAGGCGCAGGCGGGCGAAAGCAACACTGTGTCTCCTGCCAGTGCCGCCGCCGCCGCCCGGTTGACGGCCTCCGTCAGAATTTCGCATTCGGCGACTGGCATATGCCCCGTGAGAAGCTTTGCAAACATCGGCCCCGCCTCACCAATCGTGTAAGCCGCGCGGACGTTTTCATAGTGGAGCGCGCAGGCATCAAGCTCGTTCGTCTTCGCCTGTCCGCCGAGTATCCAGTGGATCGCGGGATAAGCCGCGAGCGCCGGTGCGGTCGCCGTTGCGTTGGTGGCCTTGCTGTCATTGACGTAAAGCACGCCGTTCCGTTCACGGACGCGCTCCATCCGGTGGGGTAGACCAGGATAAGTCTCCAAGCCCCGTTCTATGGCTTCAGGATCAATCCCAAGAGCGTTGCAGGCAGCAGTAGCCGCTGCAATGTTTTGCGCGTTGTGGGGGCCTTGCAGCGTGGGCCAGCGTGATTGATCAGTCACGGATTTAGACGTTACCC
>JBJOLA010000069.1:0-18755 GCA_046045815.1 Pseudomonadota bacterium | reverse complement strand
CACGGGATGCAACCCTTGCGGTAGAAGTCATCAATCGCGACGAGAAGGTCGACAATTTTTACAACAGCATTTTCCGAAACCTCGTTGCGCACATGATGGAAAATCCTTCAACGATTAGCAGCGCGGCACAATTGCTGTTCGTCGCCCGCAATCTCGAACGTATTGGCGATCACGCCACCAACGTCGCTGAGATGGTCTATTTTGCCGCAACCGGGCTTTACCACGCTGAACGCAACATGCCCGGCGACATTGAGATGGATATCTGATGAAACCCACGATCCTCATCGTCGAGGATGATGTGGCGCTTTCTGATCTGTTGGTCTGGAATTTCACCAACGAGGGTTATGACGTCCGCCATACCGGCGACGGTGAAGAAGCGTTGTTGATGGTGCGCGAACAGTTGCCCGACGCAATCCTGCTCGATTGGATGGTCGATAATATTCCGGGGATCGAGGTCTGTCGCCAATTGCGCAAGGCACCCGCCAGCAAGGCCGTGCCGATCATCATGTTGACGGCGCGCGGCGAAGAGGAAGACCGTATACGCGGTCTTAAAACCGGTGCGGATGACTATGTCACGAAACCGTTCAGCCCGCGTGAGCTGGTTGCCCGCGTCGAAGCTTTGCTTCGTCGAAGCCGCCCGTCGATCGGTGGCGGAATATTGAACTTTGCCGATATCGAACTTGATCCAGCAACCCACCGCGTGCGGCGGGGCGGGGAAACGGTACACCTCGGGCCGACAGAATTCCGTCTGCTGTGCTATTTGATGGAGCGGCCCGCGCGTATCCATTCACGCGACCAACTACTCGATGCGATTTGGGGCATGGAAAAGAATATCGACTTGCGCACGGTTGATGTCCATATCCGCCGCCTGCGCAAAGCGATCAATTTGCCGGGAAAGGCAGATATGATCCGAACTGTGCGTTCGGCCGGCTATGCGCTGGATATGGACGGCTGACCCGAGCGCCACGATGCAGATGAGCGCAACTACTTGTTATGAGAATAGTAATCATATTGCGGCAAATATATCTGCGTCGCATAGATCAGAACTGCTGATCGCGCGACGTAAGGTCGGGACAAATGGCAGTACAGAGTCTTTTTCGCAGCTTGGGAAACCGGAATTCTGGTTCAACCGATACGGGCAATCGTAGCGGTGATACCGGAGTCATTGGCATCACTGACGCCAAGCGACGGCTGGAATTGCTTGATGATTTCGAACGTGCCGCAATGGGCTGGTTTTGGGCGAGCGACCAAGAAGGTTTGCTCACATACATGTCCGCCAGCGCCGTCGATCAGCTTGGGCTGTCGTTGGAGGATGTGCTCGGTCGGCCACTGGTTTCGCTCTTCGAAGCTGATCCCGATGATCCTGACCAGAAGTCGGACCGACCGTTTAAGTTTCAACTCAGTTCACGGAACAAGATCAACGAATTGACCGTGCGCATCGTCGGCAAACGCACGAGCAGCACGGGCCAGAAAATTTGGTGGTCGCTTTCGGGCCTACCCAAATTCGACGAAAATGGCGAGTTTGCTGGATATCGCGGCGCCGTCAAAGATATCAGTATCGATTATGAGCGCAAGCTGGTTGATTCTCGCCTGGCGGAATTTGACTCGCTCACAGGTCTTGCCAACCGCCACCGGATGAACAAGCGGCTCGATTCAACCCTTGGTGCCTACAAAGCCGCTAAGCGGAGTTGCGCGCTGCTCATGCTCGATCTTGATCGGTTCAAGCAGGTAAACGACACGATGGGCCACCAGGCCGGGGACGAAGTTTTGCGCAAGGCCGCCGAGCGAATTCGGCAAGTGATTGGCGATAGGGGCGAAGTCGGTCGGCTGGGCGGCGATGAATTCCAGGTCATGATCCCCGATTGTGATGACCGCGGCCAATTGGGCGAGCTCGCCGAAAAGATCATCAATCTTGTTTCACAACCTTATCCGATTGACGGGAAGCAGGCGATCATTGGCACCTCCGTGGGGATTGCGATCGCGCCCTATGATGGTCTTGAGCGCGAAGATCTGGTCCATAGTGCCGACATGGCTCTCTATGCTTCCAAAAATGGGGGTCGCGGGCAATTTCGATTTTACACCGCAGACATGAAGGACGAATCCGAAGAGCGCGAAATCCTGATGGAGGATCTGCGAGAAGCGCTGAACAATGACAAGCTTGAGCTAAACTACCAGCCGGTTGTGCGGATCGAAGACAATATGGTCGTCGGTATGGAAGCATTGATGCGCTGGGAGCATGCCGAGCGCGGCTTTGTGAGCCCCGCCGTGTTCATACCTGCTGCCGAAGAATCTAACCTGATCAACATATTGGGTGCCTGGGCATTACACCGCGCGTGCCGCGATGCAACGGCGTGGCCCGAAGCGGTGCGGGTTGCGGTCAACGTTTCGGTCTTGCAGTTCACCAATGCTGATTTCCCCTCGGTCGTCATGTCAGCACTGGAAGAGTCCGGGCTTGACCCCTCGCGCCTCGAACTGGAGCTGACCGAGAGCGTCTTCATGGGCGATAGCGAGACGACTGAACAGACGTTTAAGACGCTGAAGGATCTGGGCGTTCGGCTGGCCCTCGATGATTTTGGCACCGGCTATTCTTCGCTCAGCTATTTGCGCTCCGCCCCGTTTGACAAGATCAAGGTCGATAAGAGTTTCGTCGACAGCTGTACCCAGAAAGATCAGAATAGCGCGAAGATCATCGCAGCCATCATCGGCCTTTCAAACGCACTCGGCATGGAAACAACCGTTGAAGGCGTTGAAGCGTTTGACCAGCTGGCTTTGGTAAAATCAAAGGGCGCGCTGTATATCCAGGGCTGGATCTATTCGAAAGCATTGCAGCAGGAAGCCATTCTCGAACGGATCGGTAGTGGCGAATTCAAAATCGAGCCAGACGGCCCTGAACTGTTTCGTTCGGAGCGCCGCACGGTTTTCCGGCGCATTGGCGTAATTCACGATGACCACCGCTATGAAGCCGTGATGCGCGACCTTTCCAAAACCGGGACGCGCCTTGAAGGTTTGGTTGGCGTGCCGTTGGGCACTGAGTTGGTGCTGGATCTTGGGGCGGGGCAATTGGTCATGGGCAAGGTCATGCGGTCTCAGGAATCGATGGTCGGCGTTGAGTTTGAAACCGCCTTGATCAGCGACGGTGCGGGTGGCCTGTGCACCAGGCACCGGGTCTCGCCTTATGCACTGGCCGCTGCCGGCATGCCGCTCGCAGCGCTATCTGGCCGAGATCATCCGTCATTGCCAGACAGTGGTGGGCCCAAGAGTAAGCCTCAGTTCCTGGAGGTTGCGATCACCGGCCCACGCTGACACTTGCCATCCGCCACCAACATCTATCATATCACGCGTTGAGATAGGATGGAGTCGCAACGATGACGAACCACGCAGCCACAATCGAGACCGCAATCACCCCCTTCGATGTGAGCGACAATGCGCTTTATGTTGAAGATCGGTGGCATGGACCTTTTGCCGAACTGCGCCGCGATATGCCGATCAGTTACCGCCCCGATAGCCCGTTCGGTCCCTATTGGTCAGTCGTGACGCTTGATCTGATTGCGGAGGTTGAGGCAAATCCCGACATCTATTCCTCGTCAAATGAGCTTGGCAATATCACCATCGTTGATACACCGCCCGAAGCGAGCTTTCCCAATTTTATCGCAATGGACAGGCCGCGCCACACCGAGCAGCGCAAGGTTGTTCAGCCTGCATTTAACCCAAGCGAAATGGCGCAGCGTGAGAACGAAATCCGAGCGCGCACCACGGCCCTGTTCGACGCGCTGCCGGTGGGCGAGACGTTTGACTGGGTTGACCGGGTCTCAATCGAACTGACCATCGGGATGATCGCCATCCTGTTCGATTTTCCGTGGGACGAACGGCGGAACCTGAAGCACTGGTCCGATTTGGCAAGCGAGGTCAGCCCGGATCAAAGCGAAGATCGCATCGCCTATTTCCTGGCAGAGATGGGCAATATGCTTGCGCGATTTGATGAACTGCTGGAGGCCAAACGCGCCGCGCCGCCCAGCGGCGATTTGCTTTCTCGCATGATCCATAGCGAGGCGATGGGACATCTGACGCCAATGGAACGCATCGCCAATATCGCGCTGCTGATCGTCGGCGGTAATGATACGACGCGCCATTCGATGAGCGGATTCGTGCAGGCTTGCCATTTGTTCCCGGATCAGTTTGAGCAGCTGCGCGCCGATCCGTCGCTCATTCCGAATGCTGCGCAGGAGATCATCCGCTGGCAAACCCCGGTCACCCATATGCGCCGAACCTGCACGGCGGACACGGTTCTGGGCGGACAGCAGCTTAAAAAAGGGGACAAGGTGGTGATGTGGTACATCTCCGCCAACCGCGACGAAAAAGTGTTCAGCGATGCCGACATGTTTGACATTCAGCGCGACAATGCCCGCCGCCACATCGGTTTTGGTCACGGCGTCCATCGCTGCGTTGGCGCACGGCTCGCGGAAATGCAGCTGGCGATTTATATGGAAGAAATAGTGAAACGCAACATCCGCATTGAGCCGGTTGGCGATCCGGAGCGGCTGGCGAGCTGCTTCCTCCACGGATTTGCGACGATGCCGGTTCGGATTGTGCCGATTTGATCGCCCAATAGAAAGGGCGGCCTCCTTGTGGGAGACCGCCCTTTCTTAAAACCGGTAAGCCGGTAAAGGCTTACTTGAGTTCGACGGTTGCACCAGCTGCGACGAGCTGAGCCATAACCTTGTTGGCTTCGTCCTTGGACACGCCTTCCTTGATCGCCTTTGGTGCTGCTTCCACAGCGGCCTTGGCTTCGGTGAGGCCCAGGCCAGTGATGGCGCGGACTTCCTTGATGACAGCAATCTTGTTGCCGCCGTCGCCGGTCAGGATAACGTCGAATTCGGTCTGCTCTTCAACAGCAGGGCCAGCAGCGGCGGCTGGGCCAGCAACGGCAACAGCAGCAGCAGCCGAAACGCCCCACTTTTCTTCAAGCAGCTTCGAAAGTTCTGCCGCTTCCATCACGGTCAGGGCGGAAAGGTCATCAACGATTTTGTTTAGATCAGCCATTTTAAGTCTCCAATAGGTTCAATATGTCAGTAAAATATCAGGCAGCTTTGTCGGCATAAGCCGCAAATACACGTGCCAACTGTCCAGCCGGTGCTTGAATGATCTGCACAACCTTGGTCGCTGGTGCTTGAACAAGCCCAATGATCTTGGCACGCAATTCATCCAGCGAAGGCAGGGTTGCCAACGCCTTCACGCCGTCCGCATCCAAAAGCATTTCGCCCATCGCGCCACCAAGGATTTCCAACTTGTCATTGGTCTTGGCGAACTCCACAACCACCTTTGCGGCGGCCACGGGATCTTTCGATGTTGCGAGCGCCGTCGGCCCGGTCAGCAGGTTGCTGAGCGAAGCATAAGGCGTGCCTTGGCTTGCGATGTTGGCAAGTTTGTTCTTTGCTACCCGGTACTCGGCGCCGGCTTCCCGCATTTTGTTCCGCAGCACTGTCGATTGCGCGACAGTGAGGCCGAGATTCCGGGTGACGACCACCACAGAGACCTCGTTAAACGTAGCGTTCAGTTCGGCGACCAGTTCGGCTTTTTGAGCGCGATCCATGCCATTCTCCACTTCACACGCGTTGGACCATTCCAACACGTGGTATTTGTCCGCGGGGAGAAGGGATTGCATGGCCGCTCCGCAAGGGAGACCCAGGCTAAAACTTGTTCCCCGTCTAGGCTGGGAATTAAGAAGGCCAAATTGCCCCCACCAACTGTCTCGGACGGCAGCCAAAGGCGAACCTCTGGCCGAAGGCTGGGCGTATAGCGAGAAATTGGCTGAGGTCAAGATGGGCTGCCCCGCTTCAACAGTCGCGCTGATATCTGCGGAAGCCTGTGGCCTGGCGGGCCGCGGCTTGCTCATTTGCGGTCAGGATATGCCCGGCCGCTAAGGCATATTGATAGTCGACCGGATTCATGAGCCCGTGCGGATCCGTCCGATCGTCGCATTGCTGCACTATTTGTGGTGCCTGGTCGACAGGTTCGGGAGCCGCGACTGCTGGCTTGTGTTGGGCCGGGGGCTTGGGCTGGAGACTGGGTTTGGCCTTGGCCTTCACCTTCGGGACAGGGCGCGGCTTGATCGCGATGAAGCCGAAGAACTGATCCCGCTCCGCCGCCGCAATCTCGCGCTGCGGCGCGATTTCTGCCTCGGTCTTTTTGTCCTGCGCGGCCTGCTCCTCATCGCTCAGGCTGCGTTCGTAGCCGTCCCCGCCAAATTTCCCCTCCTCATCGCCGTCGAAATCGGGCGGCGGTGGAAAATCGGTGAGCCATTCATCACTGCGACTATCCTGCCAGACGCTACAGCCTGATAGATTTTTTTCCCGAACTTCACACTGTCCATTGAACATTTCATCATCATTCGCTGCTTCAGGATAATCGCCTTCTTCCAGAGGCTTACGCGCATCGAGGAACAATGCCGCCGCCGCCGCGCCGCCGCCGGTTTCGATGAGATCGAGAAAGGCTTCCCAATCCTGCGCGATCAGCCGTGCGAGCGCGGCATCGCTGCCACAGCCGAGGTCCGCATCCGCCCTTTTATCGAGCCGGGAGAGCAGCGACATGCCAAGCCGGTTGTCATGCCGGTCGAGCGTTGTCGTGATCACATGATGGTCACTGCGGTCCCGCACCGTCACGAACTTTTGGCCGTCAAGCGCCCGTTCGAGCAGATCATCGGCGAGCCGCGCCCGCGCGATCAGCGTTGCCGCCGCCCAGCCCAGATTGAATGCCGCCCCGGCGTTGCGCCACCGTAAATCATAGGCCGCGCGCCGCGACAGGCCCACTTCCCCACAGGCCTTCGCCACGCTCCCCTCCTGAGATAAAGCCTCGAGAAACAGCCGCTGCCGCGCCGCTGTCCAGCCGTCCTTGCGGATAGCGGTGGGGGTGGATGTGGATGTGGGGGTCAGCGGGGAATCGGTCATTCTATTCGTCCTGGTTGTTGACTAATGAATGGTATATCCTATTAGGTTATGTGTAGGAAAGCGGTTTTTTCCTACCTCAATCAAAAACGGAAAAACTCTACGGTATTTCCTCTCGATGATTGTGGTGACGCGTTCACGCATGACGGGTGCCGGTCACATCAGAGTTTCCGCGCGATCGGTTACCAGTGATTTCCATCGCGTTTCAAAAGCACCATATTTTCAGCACGGTTACGGATAATACCAATTCTCATTGATTTGAACCTACCCGTCATTCCCGCGTAGGCGGGAAACCATTCGCATATTTGTGCCAGAAGGCACAGAAATACGTCGAACTTTGCCACGAATGGGTTCCCGCCTTCGCGGGAAAGACGATAAATGCATGAGTTACGGTCGTTGAAAATTGGTATAACGTCTTTTGCGTCGTCGCCGTAGCGGCAGCAACCCAGGGCAATCGGGTGAACGAGAAAAGACCGTCATTCCCGCGACGGGGTTCAAGATGCTCTTGATCTTGCCATCCATCGGCAGATAGTTGTTGATGAGCCAAAGCAGCACACCGATGACGATGATCACGCCGCCGTTTTAGAGAGCGCATCCGCAATTGCCGCAACGAGATCCTGTTCGTGAAACGGCTTTTCAAGGACGATGGCGCTGGGTTTGCGTTGCCGCACCTTACCTTCGCGCTCCGCCAGAAAGCCCAGTCGCTTGAATACCGCACCGTTGCCGAGGCGGTCGGCATAAGCGATCAGCACCGCTTCATCGCGATCTGGTCGGGCGAAGTAAGCTCGGACACAATCTTCAACATGCTGGATGCCGCCACCAATGGCGGGATCGTCGAGCATATCGACGATGGTGCGATGGATGTCCGACACGGCAATCTTGCTGTGGCCGCGCCAAATTACTTTCGTCCCAAAGATCTTATCCTCGGCGATATGCTTGAGGGTGAAGGTTGTCCCGTGGCGTAATTGGGAGCGTCGCCCCCCAAATTTCAACCAAGACAAGCGTGGGAGGCGCGCCCGCCGCTCAAGGAGAACTGCTCCAACGATGATCAAAGATGCAGCACTTGCAGTGACGAGCCATGATGCCACACCCAAGTCGGCTTCATATCGGTATCCCAGCCAAAGCCCCGTCACGCCTGCTACCAGCAGGGTTGTGGCGGTCCATGGCGGCGCGTCTCTGTCAGAACAAATATTTGCAGCCCATGCACCCGCCAGGAATTCCATGCAGATCGGATCGGTGTACGTCGCAATCATTGGGTTCGAGGATTGCGGGAAGATCACGCCGTACAGCGACAAACTGCCAATGATTGCCGTCAATAAGCCGCATTCTGTGCGACCAATTCGGCGCGCCAAAGCGAGGCAATTTAACGCCTCAAGAAATTGCCGAGGAGCGACGGTTTCCGATAAAATTCCAGCCGTTCCCTGGCCGATCTCAGCGATCTGTTAGCTGTCGTCCATTCAGCTTTGAAATAAATCTTCAAATCCTTAAGCTGTCATCCTTAAATCGCGCCTGCGAAGCTAACCGTATCACTGCATTGGCCGCACCGTAAGCATTATAACCGCGCCGCTCGACGACCTCGAAAAATACGCGCTTGGCAAAGGCGCGGCTGTAGAATTGGAAATACTCGGCGTCGCCGTCACGGTCGTATAATATGCCCAGCTCCGCCATGCTGTCGATCAGCGCATTGTTGAGGCCATAGCGCGCCGCCAGATCGTCATAATAATTGCGCGATATTTCGAGCATTTGAAGGCCGCTCGCTTTAGCAACCCGCGCTGCGGAAAAAACGTCGGCTGTTTCAAAGGCAATATGCTGAACGCCCGCGCCCATATAGTTATGGATGAACCGCGCAGATAATGTTTGCGCCGCCATTGAGCCGTTAAGCGTCATCCGGAACGCTTTGTCTGGAGACTCGACCGCTTGGCTCTGGATTAGGCCCAGCGTATCTGCAATTTCGACTTGCGGGGTTTTGCCGACATTGAATAACGCTACATAGTATAGCAGCCAGCTGAGAAACTCCTCATATTGCATGGTTTGCGCGATATGGTCGATGCGCGACAGGCCCGCGCCGAGCGTAGCATCGCCCAAGGCTTGCGGAAATTCATGATCCCACATGGCGCGTTCGCTTCCGTCCTCTACGAAATAAATCAGGCTACCGCCGACGCCGCGCACCGACGGGATTTGCATTTCATCAGGACTAACGGCTTGCTCGAACTTCTGCACGCCAAGTGCCCCCGCGCGTTCGATTGCAGCGGAGACGCCTTCAACCCGCAATCCGATGGCGCAAACCGAGGCTCCGTGGACGATGTCATAGCTATGCGCCAAACCTTCGGGCTCGCAATTGATGACGATGTTGATGTCGCCTTGCTGCCAGCGGGTAACGGCTTTGCTGCGGTGCTTGGCGGTTGCTGAAAAGCCCAAGGCTACGAGCATCGCGCTTAAGGCATCGGCTTCTTCATCACTGGCGGTAAATTCGATGAACTCAACGCCTTTCACATCAACTCTCGGCGGCATGGCCGGGACAACGATACTGCGCGGTCGGTGCGCCACGCTGTCGTGCATCAGCTGTAGCGAACGATAGCCATCGACTGCGACGCCTGAGGCCGATCCAGCGCGGAATCGGTCGTTAAAGATTTCCAGGCTCCAATAGCCATCATATCCAATCTTGTGGATCGCCTCGGCAAAGTCGGTCAGCGCGAAATCGCCTTGGCCCGGCATGTTCCGAAAATGGCGGCTCCAGCTGAGATAATCCATATCAAGCAACGGCGCGTCGGCGATTTGGACGATGAACAATTTATCAGCACGAATATCTCCGATGCTGGCACTCGGCACTTTGCGGCTAAGCGAATGGAAACTGTCGAGTACCAGACCGATATTGGGATGATCGACATCGCGGACCAACGACCATGCGTCGCGGTGGTCCCAGATATGACGCCCCCAAGCGAGGCCTTCATAACCGACACGCGTATTTCGGTTGGCAGCGCGCGCACCCAGTTCAGACAGATCGTCCATCATCTGTGTGCGGTTGTCGGATGCCAGGGGCGAGCAATTGGAACAGAGCAGAATCAAATCCACGCCCAGTTCGTCCATAACATCGAACTTGCGCTCCATCCGATCGAATGCCTTTGCGCGCTGTTCGGGTGGCATTCCCTCTAAATCACGGAAGGGCTGAAACAAAGTGCATTCCATGCCCAAATCACGGATGATCCGGCCAACGTCGCGTGGACTGCCTGGAAAGGACAATAAGTCATTTTCAAAAATCTCGACACCGTCAAAACCGGCATCGGCGACTGCGCGCAATTTACCTTCTAATGTGCCGCTGATCGATACCGTTGCGATGGATGATTTCATTTCGTTGCTCCTGCACGAGCTGCAATATCGCATCCCGCAATAAATCCAAAGGTCATAGCGGGCCCCAAATTAATGCCACCTGCCGGATAGTGACCGCCCATGATGCTCGCCATATCGCTGCCGACGACATAGAGGCCGGGGATCGGCGCGTCGTTGGCATCGAGCGCGCGTGCAACGGCATCTGTGCGGACACCGGCGAAGCTGCCAAAACTGCCGGAGACGACTTTCATCGCAAAAAAGGGGCCATTCTCAATCGGACCCAGCGTTGGGTTGGGGGCGACATCGGGGTCTCCCTGATAGCGGTTATAAAGGGACGCACCGCGATTAAAATCGGGGTCTGTTCCATTCCGCGCATTTACGTTGAATGCCTCTACGGTAGCTTCCAGACCTGTCGGGTCTATGCCGCATTCTTGCGCCAGTTCGGCAATCGTTGGCGCCCGTTTAAGATAGCCCCGTTTAATCCATGGTCCAATCCGGAACGGCCATGGTTTAACGAAGCCGAGGCCATAACGTGCAACGAACTTAGCATCGGCGATCAGCCAACTTTCGGCGGCTTCATCGGGCCCGGTTGCGGCGAGCAACGCGCGAACATAATCGTGATAGCCATTGGCCTCGTTGACAAAGCGTCGTCCATTGGCGCGAACGGCAATCAGGCCAGGTTTGCCGCGATCAATGATATGGGGAAAATGCCCCACCGTGCCGTCTGCATAGGGCACGAGCGAAACCGGGCACCACGCGCCTGTTGCCTCGACATTGGTATCGAGCACACCACCAGCGGCTTCGACGAGCGCCACCCCATCGCCGGATACGCTTGCGGGCGGAAGGCTCCAATGCTGTGATCCATCACCGGAGTGCGGGAACAAGGTGGCGCGCCGGGCGGAGTTGTTGCTGAAACCGCCAGTTGCGACGACAACACCGCTTTTAGCTGTTACGGTCAGAGACTGCCCGGCCTGTTGCAGTATCGCGCCAACAACGCAGCCATCCTCAACGAGCAGCCCAGTTGCTGGGGCGTCGGTCATGAATCTTACGCCGAGATCAGCACCAGAAACAACGAGCCGGGCCACAAGCGCGTTCCCGTTAGCCAATTGCATCGCACGGCCATGGATTACCAAATCGAAAAGATGTCTAGATACGCGCCTTGCGACGTGGAGGAATGAAGCGAGCTTGCGCGTCGCGGTCAAGAAGGCGCGCAGATCAGGTCCGGCCTGAATCGGAAGTCCCCAGAGCGATGTTTCGCGCATCGGCATGCGAACCAGTTTCAGCAACGCACCCACTGCGCGTCCGTTAATGGGGCGGGCGATAATTGAACGTCCGCCCGTTCCCGCTCCGGGCAGGTCGCCATATATGTCCTGAATTGTGTTCCCATCATCAAATTGCAGCTTGGTGTGCGATTCAAAGAACTTGATCATCTCCGGCCCTGAATCAAGAAAGGCATCGACGCGCGCGGCGTCAAATCGGTTGCCAATAACCGCTTGCAAATAGGTGCGCGGCGCATCGCGGTCTTCATCTATGCCAACACGGCGCGCCAGAGGATTGCGTGGCACCCACATCCATCCACCCGACCACGCCGTTGCTCCGCCCAGAACTTGTGTCCGTTCCGCTACGATAACGCGCAGTCCGTTGTGCGCTGCCGTCACAGCCGCGGAAAGACCGCCTGCACCTGAGCCAATAACAAGGACATCGGTTTCAATTACCGGTGTCACAGCGCGTCCAATATTCGCCGGGTCGCAAGCATTGCACGGCGTGCAATGTCCTCAGCCGATAGTCCATGTTTGCGAAGCGCATCGGAGGGAATTTCTAGGCTTATCGGGACGCCAGCTGGCACCCGGTCGATCAACGCGGGTAATGGACAGTCGCCGTCCCCCGGAAAGAGCCGAGCCGCGCGCGCTTCGGATATTATATCGTCCATATTAACAGGGACAGGCCCTGCAATATCGCACAGTTGAAGGTAGCCGAAGCGTGCGTCATCCGGTGGAATGTCAGCTGTCTTTCCGCCGGAACGGTTGAGGTGAAATGCATCGACGAGCAATCCGACATTGTGCGTTTCGCCAACAATCTGTAGGGCAGTCATTATGTCGGGCACATCGGTCCACGGCATGAATTCCAGATGCGGGCGGATGCCGAAGCTATAGGCCAATTCGCACAAAGCGGCAAAATTGTCTGCTGTACGCGCCAGATCGGGGTCATTGCCTGCAATCAACGCAAAACGAGCGCCAAATTCGGCACCCAACGCCAATGCTCGTTCAAAATCGGATATGACCGTCTCGGGTTTTAGCCGCAGAATTTCAATGTCGAGAACGCCGATACCTGTATCGAGCATCATCGCTCGCGTTTCGCGGCGAAGCGCGGCGTCAGTCAATATCGGAAAATGGACCTCTGTCGGGGTGGCGGCAATTGGCCGAAGCCCAACATGCGAGTAGCCACAGCGCGCCGCAACCGCGATCATTTCTGGCGGAGGCAGGCCCAGCACCGTCAATGCAGCAAGCGATATGTCTCGATCAACTGCCATTTTTGAGGCAATAGCGCAGCACAGTCTCGATGATTTCCGTCCTGTGCGCCGTCACGACAGCCGCAGATTTATAGTTCAAGCCGAATATCATTCCGAATGTGAAACGGTTTGCAATGAAATAGAAACTGAGCGCACTGGCGGTCATATGGATCTGGAGTGGGTCTAACCCATCCCGAAACTGTCCGCTTTTAACGCCCCGCGTCAGAATCTGCTCGACGGTAACCAGAATCGCCCGCCGTTCATCTAACCCATCAACTTTGGCGATATGTTCCCCATTGTTGAGGTTTTCCCCCATGATGATACGCACCGATAACGGGTTTTGGACATGCATATCGAAAGTCTGTCCAATCAGCGACCGCATCGCCTCGACCGGATCGAGCGAAGCGTAATCGACCGCCTGCTCGGCGATGCGGAAGTTATCGTAGGCGCGTTTGAGCACGGCCTGATACAACCCTTCTTTGTTGCCGAAATAATAATAGATCATATGCTTGCTGGCCGACGTTTTGTTGGCAATTTCGTCAACACGCGCACCTGCCAGGCCCTTGTCGGCAAATTCGGCCAGCGCCGCTTCCAAAATATTTATCTTGGTTTGATCGGCATCGCGTTGACGCGGTGCAGCGCGGCGTCGAGGCGCCGATAAAGCGACTGAATCTTCAATGCCATTAAGTGCTTCGGTCATTTTAGCACTGCTCCATCACCACATTTATTGCGCATATCTATGCAGGAACAATTGAAAATTGTCCAGTATAACATTCCAACTAGTCCGAAAGTTGTTGACCATACCAACTAGTCCGGATAGGGGCGAAATGGAATTTGGTAGCGAAAAAGGTTTTCGTTCGGAAATCCGCCATCGAATCGAACAATCTTTTTGATATTTGAGCCCGAATTACCGGGACAGTTGGGAGCAGGGAATATGAAAGCATCACTTCGTAATGGCGCGTCTGCGCTTATTATGGCCTTTGGCATGACGGCATTACCCGCTTATGCGCAAGGCGCCGCACCTGTTGCAGAAGAACAAGCTGCCGATGATGCATCAACCACAGGCGACATCATTGTTACCGCCAACAAGCGCAAGGAACGCCTTCAGGATGTGGCCGTTTCGGTGCAGGCGGCTACTTCTGAAACGCTAGAAAATCTTGCTATCCAATCACCAAAGGAATTCGGCCAGATTTCACCAACGCTGAACTTCCAAGCAGCAGACGAAGCGCGGCTTTTCAACTTCTCTATTCGCGGTATCGGCACGGAAACATTTTCAGTGGGCGTTGAGCCTTCGGTTTCGACGATCATTGATGGCGTCGTATATACGCGAGTAGGCTCGGTTTTCGACGGATTGACCGACATCGAGCGCGTCGAGGTGCTGAACGGACCACAGGGAACGCTTCAAGGTAAAAATGCCTCCGCTGGTGCCGTGAACATCATCACCAAGGGCCCAAATCGCAAGGAGTTTGAAGGTCGCGCCGAAATTGGAATTGCCGAGCATAATGAGTATAATGGCTCGCTGATGCTAACCGGACCGATTAACGACAAGCTCGCATTCCGCGTTTCTGGCTATTACAAAAAAGCAGATGGCGTCGTCACCAACATCGCCAATAATAAGACGCTGAACAATTCGGAAGGCTACGGCATTCGCGGCAAATTGCTGTTTGAGCCCACATCTACAGTTAAGTTCGTACTCGCTGGCGACTATTCCTATAGCAAGGCCGATTGCTGTGCTGAACCGATCCGCGTTGCCGGTACGTCGCTCTACCCGACCACGCCAGGCGGCCTTAATACGGTTCCCGGCAACGTGACGGCGGCCTTCACTGGCACGCCCGTCGGCCCTCTGAACCGCTACGTCAATTTCGACACTATACCGGTGGGCTCGCAGAAAAACCGCGGTGTTTCACTACAGGGAGACATCGGCCTTGGTGATTACACGCTAACATCGATTACGGCCTATCGCCAATATCGTGACTTTGCGATCCGTGACCGTGACGGTACGAATGCAGCCTTTACTGGCGTTACGCCGACGCAATTGTTCAGTGCCACGAACCCAGGCATCACGGCATCGGCCGCTTTGGCCAAGATGCAAGCGTTGCTCGTCAATCCAATTGGCTTTGCTTGCCGCACCACCAGCGCCAGCGCGGAACCCATTTGCGGAGAAAGCAACAGCCTTGAACGCAGCGATACCTTTAGCCAGGAATTCCGCATTGCTTCACCCGTCGGTGAAACGGTCGATTATATCGCGGGTGTCATGTATTATGACTCCAAGGTTGAGCGCGATCTGACCATCGCCGGTGTTCGCTCCAACATTAACGTCGCAGGGAAAAACGTTAACGTCATTTTCCCAACATCTACAACTGTGTCAGTCGTAAATCCCAATGCGTACGTGTTCGCCGATGCAGTTATCAAAATACACAACACGGATGCGTCCGTATTTGGCAACATGAATATCCATGCGACGGACAAGCTGACTCTCTCTGGCGGTGTTCGTTTTGTGTATGATCAGCTCCGTTATGACGTGCATAAGGTAACTGGTCCTAATGGAGACCATATCGGCGGCGGCGCTGGCACCAATGTTGCTGGGCTTCCAGCGGTCGGTGCTAATATTGGTACGCCGCAGTTTAACACTGGTGTTTATTACAGCAACTCTGCGGTACTTGGAAAAGTCACGGCGAAATATGAATTCAGCCGTGACTTCATGGTCTATGGCCTTTGGGCACATGGCTATAAAGCCCAGGCGGTTGACGCCGATATTTTCGTGTCGCAGGCTGGGTTTAACGCCTTTCCGGTGGCTCCTGAAACATCGAGCAGCTTCGAAGCCGGTTTCAAATCCTCCTTCCTTGATCGCCGCGTTACTCTCAATGTTACGGGCTACAAAACGACCTTCTCTGGTTACCAAACTTCGTCATCAGGTCTCGATCCTAGTGCTCAGTCGGTTTTGCGTTCGGCGGGTAAGCTGTTCACAAAGGGTGTGGAAGGTGAAGTTACATTCCGTCCCGTCGACAATCTCCGTTTGTCAGGCAACTTCTTGTTTGCGGATAACAAATTTGGCGATCTGTTCCTTTCGTCGACCGTTAACATCAAGGACGGTGATCCACTAAACGCACCAGAGACGAAATGGGGCTTGAGCGGATCTTACGACATCCCCGTTGGCGATTGGGGCGTAAATCTCAGCACCAATTACACCTGGACGGGTAACACGCTGTTCACCAATTTGGCCGATGCAAACAATGCAGCATCGATCTGGCGTCGTCCTTCCTTTGGCGTCGCCAATGCGGCAATCAACATCAGTTCGCCCGAAGATCGTTACAAGCTCAGCATATACGTAAAGAACCTGTTCAACGAGCATTATGTTGCAGGCCTGCGTCGTATTTCTGGTTCAGTTGGCGGTGGTGGTGCCGTTGCCCAAGCGTTGCCACGAGATTTTGACCGATATGTTGGCGCAAGCTTTACTGCCAAGTTCTAATTACTGAAGGAAGACTTCGGGCCGCACAAAAGGGCGCGGTGGCTCAGCCGCCGCGCCCTTTGTTTTGGAGAAATTGACATGGCTGGTGGACATAGTGAAATCGCCCCAAGCACGAATACCGGCGAAGCTGTAGCAGACGGCTGGGGCCGATTGCGCGTATTGGTGATTGGCCTGTGTTTTATGCTGTCGATGCTTGACGGTGCGGACTTGCTCGTGATGTCATTCGTCGCGCCCAAAATGGCGGAACAATGGATGATTTCTCCGGAAAGTCTGGGCGTCATATTTAGCGCAAGTTTGGCAGGGATGGCGATTGGCTGCCTTTTTGTAGCCCCTCTAGCTGACACCTATGGTCGCAGAAAAATGATCCTTTTCGCGCTCGCCTTGGTCGCCTTGGCGATGACTGCTTCAGGTTATGTAACAAACGTTCGGCAGCTTATGTTCGCACGGTTGTTTGTGGGCATCGGCGTTGGCACTATCGGCGTATCGATGACTGCCATTGCAGCGGAATACGGTCCACCCAAAAGTGCGAATTTCGCCGTCGGCTTTGTTCAGGCTGGCTGGCCATTAGCGTCAGTGATTACTGCGTTCATCGCAGTTGCGGTGATCCCAGTTTATGGCTGGCAAATCTTGCTGGTCGGCATCGGATTGATGAGCGCGGTATTATGGCTCATTTGCTACTTACTGATGCCCGAATCGATGGTATTCTTGGAAAAGCGACAACCGATCGGAGCGCTGGGAAAGCTCAACGCGCTGCGCCTGCGCCTAGGAGTAGAAACGCTTGCCACACTTCCAGACCTGGCAACCGACGGCGCAAAATTCAGTGTTGCTGCATTGTTCAAGGACGGACGCCGTCGGTCCAGCATTTTGTTATGGACGGCAGTGGCCCTGGGCTATTTCGTCCTCTATTTCGTAATCTCGTGGATACCCAAATTGTCGGCACAGGCCGGCCTCGCGCAAGCCGATGCGATCTATGCAGGCGCGGCCTATAACGCCGGCTCGTTCATCGGCACCACCGCTATTGGCTTGATAACCGTCTATTTCCGAATCAACCGCGTCATTGCCGCTTTCTATGCAGCGGCCGTGGTTGCGATGATGGTATTCGGCAGCGTTTCCATGCCGCTCGCGATGACATTGCTTGTCGCACTGTTGGTGGGCGTGACCGTCAATGGCGGCTTCAATGGCTTTTGGGCATTAGCGGCCAATTTATACCCAGCTGAAATGCGTGGAACTGGCGTTGGCTGGGCGTTGGGGGTTGGCCGCATCGGCGCAGTTTTGGGGCCAATCGTTGGTGGATTTCTGGTGGGTGCTAATTTACCGATAAGCACGATCTTCGCCATATTTGCCGTGCCTTTGGTAATTGCCGCGATCCTGTGCCTGATGATCAAAATGCCAGCGGCAGCTACATGATGTCCTCAGTGCCAAAAACTTGGCTCGTCGGACTGATTGGACGCGGCATTGGCGGGTCGCGCTCACCACAAATGCATGAGCGCGAGGCGGCGTCGCTTGGATTGCAGCTTGTTTACCGGCTCATAGACTTTGACCGTCTTGGTATCGATGATAACGATCTGGGCAAGATACTGGCGATGGTGGAGGCGATGGGCTTTGCGGGCGTCAACATAACCTATCCTTTTAAGCAAACCGTTATCGAGTATCTCGACACCCTGTCGCCGGATGCAATGGCATTGGGTGCCGTGAATACAGTTCGTTTTGCGGGCGGTAAACGCGAAGGCTTCAACACGGATTGGTCGGGCTTTGCCACCTGTGTTCAAACACAATTGGGGGACGTGATTTGCGGGAAAGTTGCGCAGATAGGAGCAGGAGGTGCCGGTTCCGCAACAGCCTATGCGGCGCTTCAAAAAAGTGCGAATGAAGTCTGCATCTATGACCGCGATTTTGCCAAGGCTGACGCATTGGTCACCCGGCTAGCACCGGTATTTCCGGGGCAAAGCATCGTCCGATCTGTAACACCGCAAGATGCCATCGCTGGAGCGGCTGGGGTAATCCAGGCATCCCCTGTTGGCATGGCGAGCTTGCCGGGGTTGCCGTTCGATCTAGCCTTGATGAAGGCGGATCAGTGGTTGGCCGACATCATCTATTTTCCGCAAGAAACCGAGTTGGTTGAGAAGGCAAAAGAACGTGGTATTCGCGCCATTGGGGGCAGCTCGATGGCAATACATCAAGCGGCGGGCGCTTTCGAAATTTTTACGGCCCATGTGCCTGACACGAACAGGATGTTGGCGGAATTTGGTGCAATTGTATAAATGCTACAGCGTTTTTTGAATCTTCAACATCGCCAATGCAACCGGGCCTGCGATAGAACCTATTGCCATAATGCTCGCTACAATCTGTAACGTATATCCCGACTGAAAAAGATAGCCCGCGATCACCGGTGCCAAAGCGGTGCCGCCACGCCCGAGGCCAATTGCAAATCCTGTGCCCGTAGAACGAACATGCGCTGGAAATATTCTGGCAAACATCGCGTATGCGGGAACATCGTAAGCGCCGCTTG
>JBJOLA010000039.1:0-4081 GCA_046045815.1 Pseudomonadota bacterium | reverse complement strand
CCAAGATGCACAGCGGCATCAAGAACACTGAAAGCAGGATCAGCATCAAAGCAATGCCGTCAATCCCAAGCGCCCATTCAAAGCGGCCAAACATCGCCACGCGTTCGGCAAATTGCCACTGAGCGCCGCCAATTTCATAGTGTGACCAGAGCAGGAGGCCCAGCAGGAACGTCACAACGGTCGCGCCAAGAGCCAGCCAGCGCGCGGTGTTCGCGCTCAAAAACAGGCACATTATCGCCGCGATCATCGGTACGGCGATCATAGTGGAGAGAATGGGGAAGCTCATCGTACCATCGCCCAGCTGGCCACTGCAGCCAGCCCCAAAAGCATCACCAACGCATAGGTAGCCAGATATCCGGATTGCAGTCTCGCGGCGAGGCGGTTGCCCTGCATCACGATGGCCGCCATCCCGTTCGGGCCAAAGCGGTCAATCGTCCCCTGATCGCCACCCTTCCAGAATAAGCGACCAAGCTTGAAGGCAGGCTTCACGAACAGCATGTCATACAGCTCATCCCAATACCATTTGTTGAGCAGGAACCGGTACAGCGGGCCGAATGCAGCGGTGAAGCGCGCCGGTATCGTCGTGTCTTTGATGTAAGCGAGCCACGCCGTGCCAAGGCCGATCAACATGACGATCGTTGCCGAAAGTTTCACGAGCGACGGCACATGTTCCATCTTCTCCATGAGTTCGTGGTTATATGCCACGCTATCGCGCCAGAATTCGGCGTTGAAGAAGGCATCGTGAAACACATAGCCCGCAAAAACAGCGCCAACGGCCAGCACGCCGAGCGGGATCAGCATCGAGAAAGGACTCTCGTGGGGATGATAGCCTGCAGTGCCATCATCATGCGCGTCGGCATAGGGTGTGTGATGATCGTCACGATGCCCGTCATGGCCGTGCGCGGCATGCTGGATATGCTCCGACTGAGACCAGCGCGGCTTGCCGTAGAATGTCAGGAAGATCAGCCGCCACGAATAGAAACTCGTCAGGAGTGCCGCGAACACCGCGACGGCGAACGCGGTGTAGCCCGATGTCGTCCCGCTCGCGAAGGCCGCCTCGATGATCGCATCCTTGGAATAAAAGCCCGCAAAGCCGAATAATCCGGCAATGCCAACACCCGTGATTGCCAATGTTCCCGCCATCATCGCATAAAAAGTCAGCGGGATATGTTTCCGCAGGCCCCCGTAATAACGCATGTCCTGCTCATGATGCATCGCGTGGATCACGCTGCCTGCGCCGAGGAACAACAGAGCCTTGAAGAAAGCGTGCGTAAACAGATGGAACATCGCCGCGTTATACGCGCCAACGCCCGCTGCGAAGAACATATAGCCGAGCTGCGAGCATGTGGAATAAGCGATCACCCGCTTGATGTCGGTCTGCGTCGTGCCGACCGTTGCCGCAAACAAAGCCGTCGCGGCCCCCACGTAGGTAACGACATGCTGCGCCGTGACGCTCTGTTCAAACAGCGGCGACAGGCGGCAAACCATGAACACGCCTGCCGTTACCATCGTCGCGGCATGGATCAATGCAGAAACCGGCGTCGGCCCCTCCATCGCGTCTGGCAGCCAGGTGTGAAGCCCGAGCTGCGCGGATTTCCCGCACGCCCCGATGAACAGGAGGATGCAGAGCAAGGTCATCGTATCAACCCGCATCCCAAGGAAGCCAATCGTGCTGCCTGCAAAATCAGGCGCATGCTTCAAAATCTCCGGGATCGACACCGTTCCAAACACCAGAAACACGCCAAAAATACCGAGGCTGAACCCAAAATCCCCCACCCGGTTGACGACGAAAGCCTTGATCGCAGCAGCGTTGGCGGAAGGTTTGTGATACCAAAAACCAATCAACAGATAAGAAGCCAGCCCCACCCCTTCCCAGCCGAAGAACATCTGCACAAGGCTATCCGCCGTCACCAGCATCAGCATCGCAAAGGTGAACAGGCTGAGATAGGCGAAGAAACGCGGCTGGCTATCGTCCTCGCTCATATAGCCCCAGCTATAAAGATGGACGAGGCTCGACACAGACGTCACCACCACCAGCATCACCGCCGTCAGCGTATCCACCCGCAGGCTCCACGCCACATCCAGCCCGCCAGACTTGATGAAATCAAGCACAGGCACCACTTCGGGTACAGCCGTTCCCGCCACGTAGGAGAGGAAAATCGGCCAGCTCAACGCGCACGAAATGAACAGCGCACCCGTCGTGATGGACTTGGCAACAACATTGCCAAGCATCCGATTGCCCAGCCCCGCAATGATCGCAGCCACAAGCGGGAGAAAAACAATGAGAATAATCGAATTCATGTCGCTGTCATTCCCGCGTTGGCGGGTGAACCGCTCAATCTATCTCTTCTTCGTGCCTTCGTGCCTTCGTGTGATAAAATACCATGCTGCTGAGCGCCCGGATGTTGGGAGTTGGACTCACACGAAGGCACGAAGCCACGAAAAAGCGGGAGCGAAAATATCATCATCACCCCTTCATCCGGTTGACATCATCAACCGCAATTGTCCCGCGACCACGGAAATAGATCACCAGGATCGCCAGCCCAATCGCCGCCTCCCCCGCCGCGACGGTCAGCACGAACATCGCGAACACCTGCCCCACCAGATCCCCCAGAAACGCGCTGAACGCGACCAGATTGATGTTCACCGCGAGCAGGATCAGCTCAATCGCCATCATGATGATGATGATATTCTTGCGGTTGATGAAAATGCCCAGCACCCCCATCACAAACAGGATCGCGGACACCACGAGATAATGGTTGAGTGTGATCACAACTCTACCCCCGAACCAACGCCCTGCCCGGCAACAATCCGCACCGCATCCTCGGGCCGTCGCTTGACCTGATCGGAGATATTCTGCCCCCGCAGCCCGCCGCGTTCCCGGTGCGTCAGCACAATCGCGCCGATCATCGCCACCAGCAGCACAAAGCCCGCCGCTTCAAAAATATACAGATAGCGCGTGTAGAGGATTGCCCCCATCGCCTGAATGTTCGGCATGTTAGTCGGCGTGACAGCAGCACGTGCCGCAAACTGGATCTTGCCCGCGCTCCACGCGCCGCCCGCGATGATCATCTCTGCCGCCAGCAACACCGCCACCACCGCACCGAACAGCCCGTATCGCACAAAGCCCGCGCGCATTTCGGCGAAATCAATATCGAGCATCATCACCACAAACAGGAACAACACCGCGACCGCGCCAACATAAACAATGACGAGCAACATCGCGATAAACTCCGCGCCAACCAGCAGCATCAGGCCAGCAGCGTTAAAGAAGGCCACGATGAGCCAGAGAACCGAATGCACAGGGTTGCGCGACAGGATCACCAGTGCGCCCGATGCAATCACGAGTGTGGCAAACAGATAGAAAGCAAGGGCCTGAATCATTTGCCCTTCTCCTCTGCGTCTCTGCGCCTCTGCGCGAACAAATTACTCGTCGTTAGCGCGCACCCAATCAAAGAACAGGATTCGCGCAGAGGCGCAGAGACGCAGAGGAGAGAAAAGGATTTTTTCACGAGCCGCCCCCTACCGATACGGCGCATCGGCGGCAAGGTTCGCCGCAATGGCGCGTTCCCATTTGTCACCGTTGGAGAGGAGCTTGGCCTTGTCATAGAGCAATTCCTCGCGCGTTTCGGTCGCATATTCGAAATTCGGCCCCTCGACGATGGCATCCACCGGGCACGCTTCGGCGCAGAAACCGCAGAAGATGCACTTGGTCATATCAATGTCATAGCGCGTGGTGCGGCGCGATCCATCCTCGCGCGGTTCCGCCTCAATCGTGATCGCCTGCGCCGGGCACACTGCCTCGCACAGCTTGCACGCAATGCACCGCTCCTCGCCATTGGGATAGCGGCGCAGCGCATGCTCCCCCCGGAACCGCGGAGATAGCGGGTTCTTCTCATAGGGGTAGTTGATCGTCGCCTTCGCCTTGAAGAAATACTTCAAGGTGAGGATATGGGCTTTGATGAACTCCCACAGGGTGAAGGTTTTGATGAGGTGGGCGATAGTACTCATGCCGAAAATCCTCCCCGGAACGGGGAGGTGGCGCGAAGCGACGGAGGGGTCCCAAGCTGGGGACACGACA
>JBJOLA010000188.1:0-2559 GCA_046045815.1 Pseudomonadota bacterium | reverse complement strand
GTGCCCCAAGGACTTTCGGCGAGCGCCTTCACCACCACGAGACCGAGCACCGCGAGCAAGATGATCATGATGGCCACGACGCTGATCTGTGCGAGAATCCCCGCGAACGGTCCGACTTCGTCGCGCACCATCTGGCCGAGGGATTTCCCTCCGCGACGGATGGAGGCAAACAAAATGATCGAATCATGCACCGCACCCCCGAGCGTCGCGCCGATGAGAATCCACAGCATGCCGGGCAAGTAGCCGAATTGTGCGGCCAGCACGGGGCCGACGAGCGGACCGGGACCGGCGATGGCAGCGAAATGGTGACCGAACACCATCCACTTGTTCGTGCGTACATAATCTTTTCCATCCTCGCGCGTGACCGCCGGGGTCGCGCGCGTGTCGTCGAGCGTGAGCACCTTCGCCATCAACCACGCCGAGTGAAACCGCCAGGCGATCGCGAAGACGCAGGCCGAGGCCACGACCATCCAGAGTGCGTTGACCGGTTCGCCGCGCGACCAAGCCAGCACGCCTAGCGAGCCCGCGCCCAAGGCGACGACGCCAGACCAGAGAAGAAAGCGAAACCAGCCGGGGGATTTGCCAACAGACATAGGTAACGGGGTGAAGTAGCCACAAAGTAGGCGGAAACCCGCGCCCGGCTAGACCAAACTGCAAGCCCTGTCCTTGAGCCAGATATTCGGACTGGTCGCCTACTAGCCGGTGCGCTCCCGGGAATTTCCTTTGCAATACCGACCAGCTGAATTTCAAGTAACCCCATGAGCCCCTATCTGCCCGACGCCAAGCGATACGATGCCATCCCTTACGCCCGTTGCGGTCGCAGCGGCTTAAAGCTGCCCCGCCTTTCCCTGGGGCTGTGGCATAATTTTGGCGGCATCGATGCGATTGACAACCAACGTGCTTTGCTCCGCCGGGCGTTTGATCTCGGCATCACGCATTTCGATCTGGCCAACAACTACGGCCCGCCGCCGGGTTCGGCCGAGGAGAATTTCGGCAAGATCCTCAAGCTGGATTTCGCCGCCCATCGTGACGAACTCATCATTTCCACCAAGGCCGGCTACACGATGTGGGACGGTCCGTATGGCGACTGGGGTTCGCGCAAATACTTGCGCGCCTCGCTCGACCAGAGCCTGAAGCGCATGGGCCTCGATTACGTCGATATCTATTATCACCACCGGCCCGATCCCGAGACGCCGATTGAAGAGACGATGGGCGCGCTGGCTGATGCGGTCAAATCTGGTAAGGCGCTGTATGCGGGCCTTTCCAATTACAAGGCCGATCAGACGCGTCAGGCCGCTGCGGTGCTCAAAAACCTCGGCGTGCCGTTGCTGATCCATCAGCCGAACTACAATATGTTCAACCGCTGGGTGGAGCCGGAGCTGTTAACCGCACTGACGGAAGTCGGAGCGGGTTGCATTCCATTCTCGCCGCTCGCACAGGGCCTGCTGACGAACCGTTATTTGCAGTGCATCCCGTCGGATTCACGCGCCAACAAACCGACGAGTTTCCTCAAGGCGGACCGGATCACGCCCGAGTTGCTGACAAAAATCCAGGCGCTCAACGGTGTCGCGCAAAAACGCGGCGCCACGCTGGCCCAGCTCGCCGTGCTCTGGCTGCTTCGTCATGCTGCGATCACCACCGTGCTGATCGGCGCCAGCAAAACTTCGCAGATCGAAGACATCCACGGCGGGCTCAAGCAGCCACCGCTCGCGGCCGATGAGCTGGCCCGGATTGAGACCATTCTGGCGGGTTGAAAAATCCCGGCAATTTTGTCGTTCCCATGAAACCGGTATTCGCGGCGTTGCTGCTCACTCAGGCAACCCTGGCCGGTGTCGCGATGGCGGGTGCGGCAGAGCCAGTCACGCAAGCCGGCCTTGGAGGTGTCACGGTGGCGGATCTGCAACAGCTGGCCAACGGTGCGGAGAAGGAACTCCGCGGCAATATTCTCCCTTTCTGGCTCAAGCACACGCGTGACCGCGAGCGGGGTGGATTCTACGGGGAGATCGACCAGCAGATGAACGTGCAGAAAAATGCTCCGCGTACCGCACCTACCACGACCCGGAATATTTGGAAATGGCGCGCTGGGCCTATCGCGATCTGATGGACAAATTCCGCGACCGCGAATTTGGCGGACTGTATTGGAGCATCTCAGCCGACGGAAAACCGCAGGAAATGATCAAGCAGGTTTATGGTCAGGCCTTCGGCATCTACGCACTGGCGGAATATTACCGCGCCACCGGAGAACAATCCGCGCTGGACGAAGCCATTGCCATCTACCGGCTGGTCGAGCAGCACGCGCACGACGGTAAACAGGGTGGATATTTCGATGCACTGGATCGCGAATGGCTGCCGCGGAAGCGCAATTTCCTCGGACCGGCCCCGAAGTCGCAAAACTCGCACATCCACATCATGGAGGCATTCACCGCTCTGCTGCGGGTCTGGCCCGATGAAGGATTACGAGCACGCCAGCGCGAGCTGATCGACCTGATGCTCACCCGCATCATCGATTCCCGGACCAACCATCTCGTGCTGTTCATGAAGAACGATTGGACGCCGGTC
>JBJOLA010000320.1:0-9234 GCA_046045815.1 Pseudomonadota bacterium | reverse complement strand
CGCCGCTGAGAATCTTCAACCCCTGCCAACTCGCCAGATTTGCGGCGATGTTACCGCCTGGCGTCTGGAACTCGGAAGGCACCGAAATGCCGTAGCCATTGTCCTCAACGTAGAACAGCATGGGCAATTGCTGCGTCGTAGCGATGGTCAGCGCTGACCAGAACCCGTTCGATGCAACCGCACCATCACCGCCTAGCACCACGGCGATTGCGCGATCATAGGCTTTGTCGCCAATGACCTGGCTATAGTACCTGATCGCCTGAGCCCAGCCTGCGGTCGGCGTAAATTGCGCGCCAACTCCGCCACACATCGGCAAGGCGCAGGCACCTTTACTATTTGGATAGTTGAACACCGCACCGATGTCCCGTCCGTCGGAATATCCGCCGGCGCGGCCCATTGCGGAGCCTAGCGCATCTGCAACATCTACGCCCAAGGCCAGCAGCAGCGGCCGGGATCGGTAATACCCACAAGTGGCATCGTGCAACTCGGTCAGGCGACTACCCAGCAGGATCTGCGCCATATCATGGCCGCGCGCCGAAAACTGATAAAGGACCTTCTTTTCGGGAACGAGCCGGGTTTCCTCCATCTCATCAAGCGCTCGCGAGAGATGGACGAGGAACGCGATACGGGGCCAATCCGGGCCAGTGTGGGCAACGCGAGAAAGCGTCTCTGCAGTTGGTCGTGCCACCGAATTCACTCCTTGCATCGCGCGTTTATGCTTGGCTAACCGGGCGAGTGACCGTCATTGCCGCGTCGTTGCATTAAATAGTTCAGCCATCCTGAAATTTCTTTTCTTTTGACGCAGAAAATGTCATTACTGTGAAATACTTTTGTCACCTTTGGATAAATGATGAAACAATCCGTTCAATTGGACACGATCGACTGCGAGATTCTGCGAATCCTGCAGGCAGAGGGGGACATCAGCACTGCGGCCCTAAGCGAAAGGGTAGGCGCATCGGCGGCATCATGCTGGCGGCGGATCAAGTCGCTTGAGACGACGGGCGTGCTGCGCGCCACCGTTCGCTTACTTGATCCAGCGGCTATCGGCTGTGGGCTAGACGTCATGTGCCAAGTCCGCATGAAATCGCATCACCCCGACATGCGCAGCGAGTTTGAACGCTTCGTCGCCGAACATGAGGAAATCATGGAATGCTATTCGATGTCTGGCGAGTGGGATTACCAACTGCGAATCATCGTTTCCGATGTGTCATCGTATGAAGATTTCCTGATGCACAAACTGCTCAGCCATGCTGCCGTTGCTGCATCCACCTCGCACTTCGCGTTGAAGCGCATCAAGTACACTACGGCCATGCCGGTTTGGCGGTCCAACTCTGGCCGACAAACATCATAGCTGTCCGACCAGCCGGGTCGGCAAGTGAAAGAACAGGACGAAACCCGCTTTATCAAGCAGATTGCAGCGCTGCCTGGTCCACAACTCTTAACTCAAAAATGCCTGTGAAAGCGGAGCAGCGGAGACCGGATAACCCAGGTTTTCAGGAATGCACAGCATCTCAATACCATTCCTGTACTCAGTCCAAGGTGAAATAACCTCTTGAACCGTAGCAGCGACATGGTCACAGACTTCAGCGAAACTGGAAAATTGCGCAAGCCGTTCCAGATTACGACGCGTTGGGTATATCATCTGGAGACGGGCATCTTCCACCATCTCCAGAGCTTCGACAGCAGACACCCAAAACAGATGCGTGTTCTCACCAAGGTCGGGTGAAAGCTCTACGTTTCCCGTTCCCAAGTCGGCTAGGTAGAAACGGGTGTCAAAGACCCTCCCCGGCTTGAATGTCGGCACCCAGCGGGCGAATGGCACGAGCGCTGCGAGATCCAGCCCCCAACCGAAGTGCGTCAGGATCGGCCCGAGATCTTCATTCCCCAGCACCATCGAGCGCGCAGCAATGGCCTGACTGGCCGTGGGCGCGCAATCGACGCCAAGTATCAGACCGGTTTCCTCGAGAGTTTCACGAATGGCAGCAATGCGTGCGGCCGCCTCGTCGGCCTCCAGCCAGTCAAATTTTTGGGAAAGGATGCAATCGGACAACTGGACCTTACCACCGGGAAATACAGCGGCGGCACCAGCAAAGGACAGCGCCTTGGATCTCTGTACCATGAGCAGTTCCGGCATTCTCCCCGCCGCTCGGCGAAAGACGATGACGGTAGCGGCAGCAATGATCGTCTGCTCGATCAATGGGGTAACTTCGAAGGTCATGACAATTCCAACTTATTGCTGCAAGGCTGCGGCAAGGGCCTCGCATGGCTTTAAACCGAGGGCCAGCAATCGGCTGCGAACCGCATCCAGCCCGATTTTCCTGGCATGGTACATCGGCCCGCCCGTCCAGGCTGGCCAGCCGTAGCCATTGATCCAGACGACATCGATGTCCGACGCCCTGAGCGCGATGCCCTCACCCAGCAGGCGCGCGCCCTCGTTGATCATGGGCCACAGCAGGCGGTCGAGTATCTCGTCATCGTTGAAACTGCGCTGGGTGATGCCTTGGGCCTGCGCAAAACCGGCAATGATCGCGTCGCTCGCCGCAGACGACTGTGGTTTGCGGGCCTCATCGTAATCGTAAAAGCCAGCGCTGGCCTTCTGGCCCTTGCGCCCAGCTTCGCAAAAGCAATCGCGCAAGGTTAAACCTTTCGACCGCTCTGCAGACCAGCCGAGGTCCAGCCCAGCCAGATCGGCCATGCGGAACGGCCCCATGGCGAAACCGAACCGTTCGAGCACCCGGTCCACCTGCTCGGGAGACGCACCTTCGACAACCATGGCTTCTGCCTGCGCCCGGCGCACGGCGAGCATGCGGTTGCCGATGAAGCCATAGGCATTGCCCGAAACGACAGGGATTTTGCCGATACGGGTGGCAATGTGCAGCGCGGTTGCGATCACATCAGGCGCGGTTTCACGTGCGCGCACCACTTCCAGCAGCTTCATGATGTTGGCGGGTGAAAAGAAATGCAGTCCGACCACATCCTGCGGGCGGCGCGTGGCCGCAGCGATCTGGTCGATGTCCAGATATGAGGTGTTGGTTGCAAGGATCGCCCCCTGCCGGGCCACCTGATCGAGCTGGGCGAAGATCGCCGACTTAATCTCCATTGTCTCGAATGCCGCCTCGACCACCAGATCGACGTCGCTCAGCCTTGTCATTTCGAGCGATGAATCCAGCCGATTTTGCGCAGAATCGGCTACCTCCTGCGTCATGCGGCCGGAACTGACATTCCCGTTCAGCGTGCTGGCAATCGTCGCTACCCCGCGCGCCAGCGCCGCCTGCTCACGTTCGATCAGGATCACCGGATACCCCGCGGTGAGGAAAGCCAGCGCGATCCCCGTGCCCATGGTGCCGCCGCCGATTACGCCAACGCGGGCAATTGGGCGCGCGACCACGCCTTCCAGCCCCGGCACCTTGCGGGCGGTCCGTTCGGCGGCGAAGTTGTGACGCAGCGCGGCGCTTTGCGGTCCGGCGCGAAGGGCGAGGAACTCTTGGCGTTCCAGCCGTGCACCTTCATCATAAGGCAACTCCGCCGCCGCACGTAGCGCCCGCGCGATAGCCGGAGGCGCATCCAGCCCGCGAAATTTCCGCGCATTGCGCTCCATAAAATTGTCGATCAACACCGGGTCGCAAGTCGGAACGGCAATGTCGCGCGTGCTGCGGTGTGGCTGGTCAGCGCAACGCAATGCAAAGGCTGCAGCAGCCGTTTCCAGATCACCCTCGGCCAGCATATCGACCAGTCCTGCGACCGACGCGCGCTGCGCATCAATCGGCTCACCCAAAGCGATCATATCGAGCGCGAGTTCCATGCCCACCAGTCGCGGTAGGTTCTGCGTGCCGCGCGAACCCGGCATGAGGCCAAGCTTGACCTCGGGCATGCCGAGTTGCGCTGCCAGATCAGCGATACGATAGTGGCAGGCCATGGCCACTTCGAGCCCTCCACCCAGTGCCGTACCGTGGATCGCGGCAATCACCGGCTTGGTCGAGGCAGCGATCCGCTCGATCACGTCGGGCAAGAATGGCTCGCAGGGCGGTTGGCCGAATTCCGAAATGTCGGCGCCAGCGATGAATGTTTTGCCCGCACAGGCGATGACCAGAGCGCGAACGGCCTGGTCCTGTTCCGTCTGCTCCACCGCCGCCATCAAGGACGCGCGAACGGCCTGCGACAAGGCATTTACCGGCGGATTGTCGAGCCGTAGAATGGCGATACCGTCGGTAACGGTCAGGTCATTTTTTAAAGCAGCGGAACTCATCGAGCGGCCTCCAAATCAGGTTAGTGCAAATCTTTGGCACCGCTTGACGGCTGGTTGCTAAGGTCCGGATGGTTTGTTTTCGATGAATATGCGGCATGACTTGCGTGACAGCCTTTTCGCGCACCCTGAAGTGGCGGCGAGTGCCTGACAATGACGTGATCGGCGATGAGGTGAATTCGGAACGCCGCGAGGTCCTTGCGGGGAGATGGCGACTTGCAAGCGATTCGAACGCAGCACTTGGCGTTCCCGATCGCAATGTGTAATTGCCCATGCGATGGCCAGAACCCAATCTCCTGACTACGAAAAGCGGCGCGACGCTATTCTTGTAAAAGCCGCGAACCTGTTCGCCAAAAAGGGCTTCCTCGGAACCTCGATTTCCGAACTTGCCTCGGCAGGAAAACAGTCCAAATCTCTGTTCTATCACTACTTTGCCTCGAAAGAGGACGTGCTCTACGAACTTATGTCGAGCCATCTGGACGAACTCCTGGCGATTGCCAAATGTATCGAAACGCGCAGCGATCTTGATGCTTCGGCCCGGCTGTACGCTCTGACGGCTGAATTCATGGCCGCCTATGTCGACGCCGCGAATGCCCAGCGCGTGTTGCTCAATGAGCTTGACAACCTTCCTCCCGCCCGCAGGCAAGATATTGTCGAACGGCAGCGCAAGATCATCGCCATCGTTCGCCGCCTGATGCTTGAGATCACGCCCAGCCTGGCCGATCATCCCGAGAAGCAGATGCCCGCAGCCATGCTCTATTTCGGTATGATCAACTGGGCGCACAACTGGTTCGATCCCAATGGCCCGCTGCCCGCTGAAGGATTGGCCCGAATGGCCGTTGATTTCACCCTCAACGGCCTGCGCGCTCAGGCTTGATGAAGCCGTCTGGCCTGACCGGCCCAAACATGATTGGGCGTCACTGGTCATAGTCGAGGACCAGCCCCTCGCCTTCAGGAAACGATTGACACGTCAGAATATAACCGGCGGCGATTTCCGCATCGGTCAGGCCATAACGGGCCGCCATGCGCACTGTGCCGGACACGACCTTCGCCCGGCAGGTGGCACAAACCCCGGCCTTGCAGGCGAACGGCGCGGATAAACCGGCGGCACGGGCGCTTTCCAGAATATTGCCCGCTTGCGCATCAAACTGCACCTGCCGGGTGCGGCCATCCAGCGTGATCCGCATCGGCAAGCCTGCGGCTTTGGCCGAAAATGTTGCCAATTCCGCAGCTTTGGCGCCATCGGGGCGGTCAGCCGTAAAGCGTTCGACGTGAATGGCCGACTGGTCCACGCCTGCCTGTTTGAGCGCCGCTTCCGCCGCGTCCATCATCGGCGCTGGCCCGCAAATGAAGAATTCATCAATGCCGCTGGCATCGACCAAGCCGGAGAGAATCTCGTCGCACTTTGCCCGGTCAAGTCGGCCATTGAACAGCTCGACGTCCTCTTCCTCGGCCGACAGGAAGTGGTAGACTTCTAGCCTGCCCATATAGCGGTTCTTGAGCTGGGCGATCTCTTCAAGGAAAATCACGCTGCTGCTGTCATGGTTGCCGTAGATCAGCGTAAAACGGTTACCGGCACCCACCTCAAGCGTCGCCTTGAGCAGCGACAGGATCGGCGTGATGCCCGATCCGCAGGCAAAACCAGCGAAGTGAACGGGCCTATCCAGCGCGATATCTGCAGTAAAGCTGCCATGCGGCGGCATGACCTCGATAGTTGCCCCCGGCTTGAGGTTGGCCATCGCCCAACTGGAAAATGCACCGCCAGCAACTTGCTTGATCGCGACCCGAAGCCGACCTTCACCGGGGCTAACGCACAGCGAATAGTTGCGCCGGACGTCAGCGCCATCGATGTCAGCCCGCAAGGTCAGATGCTGACCGGGCCGAAAGGTGAAAACATCGGCAAGGTCATCTGGCACGACGAACGAAAGCGATACCGCATTGGCAGTTTCGCGAACGACTTCCGCGATTTTCAGGGGGTGAAAGGCTACCGACATGGTGTTTCCTCAATGGCACTTGAAAAGATCGAATGGTTCCAGACAATCCCGGCAGCGCCACAACGCCTTGCACGGGGTTGAGCCGAAGCGGCTTATTTCCTCAGTCTGCACGCTGCCGCATTGGGGACATGCCACCATGCTGCTGCCCGGTTGCACCGGCGGCGCTATGCCATAGGCGAGCAGCTTGGCCCGCCCTTCGTCGGTGATCCAGTCCGTCGTCCAGGCCGGGGCAAGCGCCGTCCTGATCCCGGTCCCGGCAAAGCCTGCCGTGTCAAGCGCAGCGCGAAGTGCCTGATGGATCGCCAGTGTCGCGGGGCAGCCGGTATAAGTCGGCGTTATCGTCACCCAGTCGGGCGAAACATCGCGGACAATTCCCAGATCGACCAGCGACAGCACCGGAATTTCCGGGTCGGGCACTGACTGGACGACTTGCCAAAGCGCAATATCGTCAGCCGCCTCTACCATTTCGCATCGGGATAAGCGCGCGGCAGGAATTGCATTTCCGCCAGTACATGGCCCAGATGCTCGCTGTGCCGACCGCTGCGGCCCCCGGCGATTATTCGATGGGGTGGCGGCGTTTCCAGCGTGGCCGACCTCAGCACTCCAGCGATTTGTGCGTCGTATTCGGCGCGAAAACCGGCGGGATCAACCCCGATACCGCGCGCAATCATGGCGTGATCGTGCTCGTCGGTCTGGAACAGTTCCTCGACAAAGCGCCAATTCCACGCCAGCCCTTCGGTCATGCGGCGGTGGCTTTCCTCGGTTCCGTCGCCCAGACGCTCGACCCAGTCAGCGGCAAACCGCACATGATAGGCCACTTCTTTCGAGGCTTTGGCGGCCACGGCGGCCAACTCCTCGTCTGCCGAATGGGCCAGCCGTTCGAACAACAAATTCTGCCAGGTCGAGAACAGTAGTTGCCGCGCGGCCGTCTGGGCAAAATCGCCATTTGGCTGCTCGACCATCAGGCAATTGGTGAAGTCGAAGGCATCGCGATGAAACGCGAGCGCATCTTCGTCCCGCCCAGCACCCTCGACCGCGCCAGCAAGGCCGAGGAAATGGGTGGCCTGCCCGATCAAGTCGAGCGCAAGGTTCGACAGCGAAAGGTCAACCTCGATGGTCGGCGCATGGCCGGCCCACTCGCCAAGCCGCTGGCCGAGGATCAGGCTGTCATCGCCAAGCCGTTGCAGGTAATTGAAATGAGCCTGGTCCATCACATGTGCTTCACTGTGTCGGGGATGCTGTAGAACGTCGGGTGGCGATAAACCTTGTCCTGCGCCGGTTCGAACAGCGCAGTGGTTTCTGCCGGGTCCGATGCCGTGATCGCCGCCGAAGGCACGACCCAAAGGCTGACCCCCTCCATGCGGCGAGTATACGTATCGCGCGCATGGATGATCGCCATTTCGCCGTCAGGCGCATGGACGCTGCCAGCGTGCCGGTGTGAAAGTCCGCCCTTTGACCGGACAAAGACTTCCCAGAGTGGCCAATCGTTCATGCCGCTTTCCTTGATTGTCGCTTTTCGCTGAATGCATGAGCCGCATCGCGCACCCAGGCGCCTTCATCCCATGCGGCCTTGCGCGCGGTTAGCCGTTCGCGGGCGACTGGACCCTCGCCGCGAACCACAGCGTAGAACTCTTCCCAGTCGATCGCGCCGAAATCATAGCTGCCCTTGTCCTCGTTCCAGCGCAGGTCTGGATCGGGAACCTTCAGGCCGATCAGTTCAGCCTGTGGCACGGTAATATCGACGAATTTCTGGCGCAGTTCGTCATTGGTCTCACGCTTGATCCGCCAGCGCATCGACTGCGCGGTGTTGGGCGAATTGTCGTCAGGCGGACCGAACATCATCAGCGCAGGCCACCACCAGCGCTCGAACGCATCCTGCGCCATGCGCTTTTGCGCCGGGGTTCCCAGCGCCAGCGCCATGGTCAGCTCGTATCCCTGCCGCTGGTGGAAGCTTTCTTCCTTGCAAACCCGCACCATCGCGCGCGCATATGGCCCATATGACGTGCGCTGAAGCGGCACCTGGTTCATGATCGCGGCCCCATCGACCAGCCAGCCGATCGCGCCGATATCGGCCCAATTCTGCGTCGGATAGTTGAAGATGGTTGAATACTTCGCCCGCCCCGAATGCAGTGCGTCGATCATCTCCTCGCGCGAAGTGCCGAGCGTTTCGGCGGCGGAATATAGGTACAGCCCATGGCCGGCCTCGTCCTGCACCTTAGCGATGAGGATGGCCTTGCGTCGCAATGACGGCGCGCGGCCAATCCAGTTACCTTCGGGTAGCATGCCGACAATCTCGCTGTGCGCGTGCTGCGAAATCTGACGGGTAAGCGTCTTGCGATAAGCCTCGGGCATCCAGTCCTTCGGCTCGATGAATTCATCGGCAGCGACTCGAGCATCGAACGCGGCCAGCTTGTCCGCTGGTTCGACTGTCAGCTCTGGTGCCGTTTTTTGCAGCTCAGTGGTATACATCCAGCATCTCCCTTGACCTTTGGACTATCATTACCCGACCGGTCGGTCAACTAATTTCAGACACGTTCGATAGCGAGTGCGATTCCCTGTCCCACGCCGATGCACATCGTGCACAGCGCGCGACGACCACCAGTGCGCATCAGTTGCTCGGTTGCCGTCATCGCCAATCGCGCGCCCGACATGCCCAGCGGATGCCCCAGCGCGATGGCACCGCCGTTGGGGTTCACGTGTTCCGCCATGTCGGGCAAGCCCAGCATGCGCAGGACCGCCAAGCCTTGCGCCGCAAACGCCTCGTTAAGTTCAATAACGTCAAAATCGCCAATGGTCAGGTCCAGCCGCGCCATCAGTTTCTGAGTGGCGGGCGCTGGACCTATGCCCATGATTCGCGGCTCCACACCGGCAACCGCGCAGCCCAGAATGCGGGCGCGCGGCGTCAGCCCGTGGGCAAGTGCCGCCGCCTCGCTGGCGATCACCAACGCTGCCGCACCATCATTCACGCCGCTGGCATTGCCCGCCGTTACCGTCCCG
>JBJOLA010000316.1:0-4217 GCA_046045815.1 Pseudomonadota bacterium | reverse complement strand
TCGGCGGGCATGGGCGTACTGGCGGCAGCGAGGACGTCTTCCTTGGTCAGCCGCCCATCTTTGCCTGTGCCCTTGATCTTCGACGGATCCAGCCCACGTTCAAGCACCACGCGACGCACAGCGGGCGACAGGGTGAGATCGCCCGAGGCATCATCGGCGACCGCCACAGGTGCGCTGACGGCGGCAGGCGCCGCAGGAGCCACCGACGCAGCGGCACCGCTTCCTCCTGAGCTTGTCGAAGGGTCAATAGCCGCAATCACCGCGCCAACATTGACGGTTGCACCCTCGGCAACGAACTGTTGGCCCATGACGCCCGCCACGGGAGCGGTGACTTCAATCGCTACCTTGTCGGTTTCAAGGCTCGCTATCGCCTCATCGGCGGCAACCGCATCTCCGGGTTTCTTTAGCCATTGGCCCAGCGTCGCTTCTGTCAGGGATTCACCGAGTGTCGGTACTTTTACTTCAGTGGTCATGGGAGTCAGCCCTTTCTCTGGCGGCGAATTTCGCTGCGAACATTATGGCCCAGTGCATCGGCGACGAGCGCGGCTTGCTCTGCCTGGTGGCGTTTCATGAGGCCGGTGGCGGGTGACGCGCTGGCTTTGCGACCGGCGTAACGTGCCCGCGCGGGTTTTGATTTCGCAGCGGCAAGGCTTTCCTCGATGAACGGTTCAACGAAGGACCAACTGCCATTATTCTTCGGTTCTTCTTGCGCCCAGACGACTTCTTCTAGGTTAACCATCCGCTTCAACCGCACGGCAAGCGGTTCACCGGGGAACGGATAAATCTGTTCGAGCCGGACGATGGCGGTGTTTTTGTCCTCCGCCGCGTTGCGCGCCTCGATCAGATCGTAAGCAACCTTGCCACTGCACAACACCAGTCGCTTGACGTCCTTATCCGCCGGTGGATTAGTATCCGAAAGGATGCGCATGAAGTGGCTCGCACCTTGAAAATCCTCTGCCTTAGAAACAGCCAGCTTGTGGCGCAGCAGCGATTTCGGCGTCATGATGATCAGCGGTTTGCGAAAGCTCCGGTGCATCTGCCGTCGCAGCAGATGGTAATAATTGGCGGGCGTCGTGCAGTTCGCAACCTGGATATTATCCTCTGCACAGAGCTGGAGATAGCGTTCCAATCGCGCCGATGAATGCTCCGGCCCCTGGCCCTCATAGCCGTGGGGCAGCAGCAGCACGAGGCCGTTGGCGCGCAGCCATTTGCTCTCTCCCGACGCGATGAACTGATCAATCATCACCTGTGCACCGTTAGCAAAGTCACCGAACTGGCCTTCCCACAGCACGAGCGCTTTAGGATCGGCACCCGCATAGCCATATTCGAAACCCATCACCCCGAATTCGGACAGCGGACTATCGAGCACTTCAAACCGCCCGTGCTTGACGGTGGAGAGGGGCACATATTTCTCTTCGGTGCCTTGATCGACCCACACCGCGTGGCGCTGGCTGAACGTGCCGCGTCCGCTATCCTGCCCCGATAGGCGCACCCCGTATCCTTCGGAAAGCAGGGACCCGAACGCCAGCGCTTCGCCGGTTGCCCAATCGAAATTCTCGCCGCTGGTGAACATCGCTCGCTTTGCATCGAGAACACGGCCCAGCGTCGGGTGGATGTTGTGGCCAGTTGGCACTGTCGTCAGCGTCCGCCCGAGCGATTCGAATAATTTTGGTGCGATCCCGGTCTCAACGTTGCGCCGTGCGGTTTCGGGATCAACCGGCTTGTTGAGCCCTGCCCAACGCCCGCCGAACCAATCCGCGCTATTTGCCTTGTAATCCTGGCCCGCGATGAATTCCTGCTCAAGCAATGCGACAAACCGGGTGGTGTGTTCAGCGGCCCAATTGCCGTCAATCACACCTTGCTCCACCAGCCGCGCGGCATAGATTTCGGCAACGCCGCGGTGGGTTTTGATGTTGGCGTACATCAACGGCTGGGTGAAGCTCGGCTCATCGCCTTCATTGTGGCCAAAGCGGCGGTAGCACCACATGTCGATCACGATATCGCGGTGGAAACGCTGGCGGAACTCGATGGCCATTTTGCATGCAAAAGTCACCGCTTCGGGATCATCACCGTTCACATGGAAGATCGGTGCTTGCACGCCCTTGGCCACATCTGACGGATAAGGTGATGAACGCGCGAATTGCGGGCTGGTGGTGAAGCCCACTTGATTGTTCACGATGAAGTGGATGCAACCGCCTGTATTATAGCCACGGATGCCGGAAAAGCCGAGGCATTCCCAAACGATACCTTGCCCTGCAAATGCTGCATCTCCGTGGAGGAGGACGGGGAGGACCTGGATATGGTTGGCCAGATCATCGCGGTCAGTTTGAATCGCGCGAACCTTGCCGAGAACAACAGGGTCTACCGCTTCAAGATGCGACGGGTTGGGCGCGAGCGACATATGGACCTTGATCCCATCAAACTCACGGTCGGTGCTGGTGCCCAGATGATATTTAACGTCACCCGATCCGCCGACATCATCGGGGTTTGAAGAACCGCCAGAAAATTCGTGGAAGATCACCCGGTACGGCTTGGCCATGACATTGGCGAGCATGTTCAGACGGCCCCGGTGCGGCATACCAAAAGCTATCTCACGGACGCCGAGCGATCCGCCATATTTGATGAGGCTTTCCAGCGCCGGGATCATCGATTCGCCGCCGTCCAGTCCAAAGCGCTTGGTGCCAACATATTTGCGGCCGAGGAATTTCTCATATTGCTCAGCCTCGATCACCTTTGCCAGGATCGCGGTTTTGCCTTCGGGGGTGAACTGGATGGCCTTATCCTTGCCCTCCATCCTGTCTTGCAGGAAACGCCGTTCTTCGACGTCGGAGATGTGCATATATTCCAGACCAACCGGGCCGCAGTAATTGGCGCGCAGCGTATCCACCAGATCACGCACAGTCGTCCATGCCAGCCCGAGATTGCCGCCGACGAACACTGGCGCATCCTGCGCCTTGCCAACAAACCCGTGATATTCGGGTGTGAGATCCGCTGGGATATCCTGTTTGGTCAGGCCCAACGGATCAAGATTTGCCGCCAGATGCCCGCGCACCCGGTACGTGCGGATCAACATCATCGCCCGGATCGAATCGCCCGCAGCATCCGCAACTTCTGCTTCGGAAAGCGATTTGCCAGCCTTTGCTGCAGCCGCCTTCACCTCCACTGCCATCTGCGTGGGATCAAGCGCCGCCGTCAGATCGTCAGTGGCAAAACTCGGCCAGTTTGCGCGTGCCCAGCTTGGGCCCGGTTCGATTTCGAAATTGTGGTGGTCAATACCCATCTCATTCTCCACGTCATCCCGGCGGAGGCCGGGACCCAGTCCCTTCACAAACAACGTGCGAAGCCTTCATACATCCGGCCCGTCTGGGTCCCTGCCTCCGCCGGGATGACGGCTGCCTTACCCGTTCAGCAGTGCGGCCAGTGTGCGACCAAGGTCTGACGGCGAAGGCGAAACGCGGATGCCCGCTGCTTCCATCGCTGCAATCTTATCCCCCGCGCCGCCTTTTCCGCCTGAAACGATCGCACCGGCATGGCCCATGCGCCGTCCAGGAGGGGCGGTCAGGCCTGCGATGAACCCGACCATTGGCTTCTTGCGCCCGCGCTTGGCTTCGTCGATCAGGAACTGCGCCGCTTCCTCTTCCGCGCTGCCGCCAATCTCGCCGATCATGATGATCGACTTGGTGGCTTCGTCTGCAAGGAAGAGCTCAAGCACGTCGATAAAGTTGGTGCCGTTCACCGGATCGCCGCCGATGCCGACAGCGGTTGTCTGGCCCAATCCTTCAGCCGTCGTCTGGAACACTGCTTCATAAGTGAGCGTGCCGGAGCGTGAGAGCACACCGACCGAACCCTGTGAGAAAATGCTGCCCGGCATGATCCCGATCTTGCACTCACCCGGCGTCAGCACACCGGGGCAGTTCGGCCCAATGAGCCGCGACTTGGAGCCCGAAAGCGCGCGCTTGACCTTGACCATATCGAGCACCGGAATGCCCTCGGTGATGCAAACGATCAGGCCAATTTCAGCATCAATCGCCTCAAGGATCGCGTCAGCGGCAAAGGGCGGTGCGACATAGACGACGCTCGCGTCCGCGCCGGTAATGGCCTTGGCTTCGGCGACCGTATCAAAGACAGGGAGGCCAATATGCGTCTGCCCACCCTTACCCGGCGTCACCCCCGCGACCATCTGCGTGCCATAAGCGAGCGCCGCTTCGGTGTGGAAA
>JBJOLA010000297.1:0-5686 GCA_046045815.1 Pseudomonadota bacterium | reverse complement strand
TTCAAGCATGGCAGGTCTGTTTCACAGGGTGCAACATAGCCAATGATTTGAGTCGTGCAAACTCGGCCCTGTCAGTGCACATGACAGCAAAAGTCTAAAGGAGATTGAGATGGCCGATTTGCCGCGCGTACTGCTCATCATCACGCAGGACACTAAAGAAATCGAGGCGCGCTTCGTTCGGCGGGTGCTCGAATCTGCAGGGGTGGCCGTCGTCCATCTTGATCCGAGCATTCGCCGCACGGTCGGCGGCGCTGAAATCGGCCCCGATGATGTAACAGCGGCGGCGGGGACGACGATTGAAGCCGTTCGCGCGCTCAAGCACGAAGGAAAATGTCAGGGTGTAATGATCGAAGGCGCAATCAAGGCCGCGCACGCTTACCATGCCAAGCACCCCCTTTCGGGCATGTTGGCGGTCGGCGGCTCGATGGGCAGCGCGTTGGCCGGGGCCTTGATGCAGAGCTTCCCCTACGGACTGCCAAAACTGATCGTCTCGACGATGGCATCGGGGTTTACCGCGCCCTATATGGGGGTGAAGGACATTGCGATGATGAACGCGGTGACCGACGTTTCGGGCATCAACAGCATCAGCCGCGATGTGTATCGCAACGCAGCCTTGGCGGTGGCGGGCATGGCGAGGGGCTATGATCCAGAAGTTCTGGCGGACCGTCCGCTGGTGCTGATCACAACGCTTTCAACCACGGAGAAAAGTGTGCGTCGCATCCGTGAGGCCTTGGAAGCTGACGGTGTGGAGGTGATGGTGTTCCACTCCTCAGGCGCAGGTGGGCCAACACTTGATGCTATCGCAGCGGAACGCGATGTTGCTCTCGTGCTTGATCTTTCGCTTACCGAGATGGTCGATCATTTGAACGGCGGACTAGCGGACACCGGGCCAGAGCGGGGTAAGGCGGGCTTGCGTCGCGGCGTCCCGACAATCTTCGCGCCGGGCAATGCGGATTTCATTATCGCCGGGCCCATCGACGCGGCACGCGCCCAGTTTCCCGGCAAGCGTTATCACGAGCATAATCCGCAACTCACCGCCGTCCGCACCGATTTGCCGGAGCTCAAGGCACTCGCCGATCATCTTGTCACTGTCATTGCGGAGGCCAAGGGGCCAGTCCGCATCTTCACGCCGCTCGGGGGCTTTTCGAACCACGACAGCCCCGATGGACATATTCAGGACACCAGCCAGCCTGCGCCGTTCGCGGACTATTTGAAGAGCGTGATGCCGGCCAATGTCCCCGTCACCGCGATTGACGCGCATTTTAACGATCAAGCATTTTCGGATGCGATCATTGGCGCCGCGCGGGAGATGATGGCGGCAAAATGACCGACCTCCCCCTCACTCCCGAAGATGTGGCCGATATTGTCGCGATCCTTGATGGCAGCACGTATCAGACGCTCGACGTCAAAACCGCACGCTTCCGATTACGCGTTGCCCGTGACGGGGAAGGCTGGACGCAGGAATGGGACTATAGTGACGAACAGATCAACCCTCGGGTCGCATCCGATGATCGGGTTGAACCCGCCGGGGAGGAAGGCGACATTCGTGCGCCTCTCCCCGGCACATTCTACCGCGCACCTTCGCCGGGCGCACCACCGTTTGTGGAGATTGGCAGCGTCGTTGATCCTGATACGGTCGTCGGGATTATCGAAACGATGAAGCTGATGAATCCGGTTCATGCCGGGGCGAGCGGCACGATTACCGAGATATTTGCTGAAAATGGCACCATGATCGCCAAGCACACGGCGTTGATGCGGGTCGCATGATTAGGCGTCTGTTCATTGCCAACCGCGGCGAAATCGCGCTGCGCGTGATCCGCACGGCTCAGCGCATGGGGATCGTGACGATCCTCGGGGCGTCTGAGGCGGACGCGCACAGTCTACCCGCTCAGATGGCTGATGAAGTGGCGATTGTCGGCCCCGCGCCCTCTGCGCAAAGCTATCTCTCAGTGGACGCTGTGATCGCCGCTGCGAAGGATTCTCGCGCCGACGCGATCCATCCGGGCTACGGCTTCCTGTCAGAAAACGCCGTCTTTGCCACCGCAGCCACAGACGCCGGGATCATCTTCGTCGGCCCCGATGTGTCGAGCCTGCACGCAATGGGTGACAAGCTGATGGCGCGCAAAGTGGGGATGGAGGCGGGCCTTCCTGTTGTGCCGGGCGGCGAAGCGGCGGACAAAGACGCGGTGCGAGCGCAGGCTGAGCGCACCGGCTATCCGCTGTTGCTCAAGGCGGTATCAGGTGGCGGCGGGCGCGGGATGAAGCGCGTCAATTCGGCTGAAGAGTTGGACAGCCAGATCGATCTCGCCATGACGGAGGCGCAAGCCGCCTTTGGTGATCCACGCATTTATGTGGAGCGTTACATCGCGCGTGGACGACATGTTGAGGTGCAAGTGCTGGGCGACGGCATGTCGGCGATCCATCTCGGCACGCGCGATTGTTCGATCCAGCGCCGCTTTCAAAAGCTGGTTGAGGAAGCCCCGGCCCCGGCGATGCCCGACGACAAGCGCGCGGCGATTGAGCAGGCGGCGGTCAACCTGACGCGCCATCTGAATTACCGAGGCGCAGGGACTGTGGAATTCCTCGTCGATGCCGAGACTTTTGCTTTCTACTTCCTCGAAATGAACGCCCGGATTCAGGTAGAGCATCCCGTCACCGAGTTAATCACGGGCGTCGATTTGATCGAGCAGCAGATACTGATTGCGGGAGGGGCGGCGATGTCACTCACGCAGGATATGGTACAGCCGCAAGGCCACGCGATTGAAGTGCGTATAAACGCCGAAGATTGGCGCGCCGATTTCAGGCCCTCCCCGGGCACCGTGGCCCGCGCCGTCTGGCCTGTGGGGCCGGGTATTCGCATCGATACACACATGGCGAGTGGGGGCGAGGTTCCGCCCTATTACGACTCACTGATCGGCAAGCTTATCGTGTTTGGCGCGACCCGCGCAGAGGCGGTGACGCGTCTCGGCACCGCGCTCGAAAACCTTGCCATCGAAGGCGTTGATACGACCTGTGACATGCACCGGGCGATCTCCGCTGATCCGCGCTTCATCGAGGGCGGGGTCGATACAGGTTTCTTTGAAGGGCTGGCGGCATGAGCATCCACCTCGTCGATGTCACCATGCGCGATGGCAATCAGAGCCTGTGGGGCGCGACCGGCCTCAACACCGCGCATATGTTGCAAGCCGCCGCGCTGACCGAACGCGCCGGGTTCCGCGCTGTTGATTTCACATCGTCCAGCCATATGGCGGTTGCCGTCCGCTATTTCCAGAACAACCCCTGGGAACGGATACGGCGGATGCGCGCGGCGATGCCGACGACACCGCTGCAATTCATTACCACCGGTCTGCGATTCATTGCTTGGCAGCAAGCTGACCCGGAATTCATGCGGATCGTGTACCGGCGGCTGCAAGAGAGTGGCATCCGCCGTTTCGTCATGCTCGATCCGATGCACGAAGTGCCTGCCGTGATCGAAGCGGCGCGGATCATCAAGCAGGAGGGCGAGGCTGAGGTGATGGCCGCGCTCACTTTCACGCTATCGGATGTGCATGACGACGCCTTTTATGCCGGTTTTGCTAAGGCGCTTATGGCCAGTCCTGATATTGATCTTTTCTATCTCAAAGATCCCAGCGGGCTGATGTCGGTGGACCGCGTGCGAACATTGGCCCCCGCTGTGAAGGCAGTGATCGGCAATCGCCCGCTGGAAATTCACGCGCATCAGACGGTTGGCCTTGGGGCGCTGTCCAGCTTTGAGGCGGCAAAGCTGGGCATTTCCGCGATCCATGTCGGCGTCGGGCCGGGCGGAGACGGTTCCTCCCTTCCCGAAGCCGAGATGATGGTCGCGAACCTGATCGAAGCTGGGCATGACGTGGCGATTGACCGCACGGTGCTGCGCCAACTCTCCGATTATTGGCAGCGCCTCGCGCGCGCCGAAGGGCTTCCCCCCGGCACACCCCAAGCCTTTGACGCCAGTTTCCTGCGTCATCAGATTGCGGGCGGCGTGATGACGACCACAAAGCGCCAGCTGGAAGAGCTTGGCATGGGCGATAGGCTGGGCGCGGTGATCGCCGAGACCGAGCAGGTCCGCGCAGAGCTTGGGTCACCCATCATGGTTACGCCTTTCCCGCAAATGGTGATGAGCCAGGCGCTGTTCAACGTTATTGGGGACCGCCGCTATGCGCAGGTGAGCGATCAGGTGATCCGCTATGTCCTTGGCAAATTTGGCAAGCCGACCAGTCCGGTTGATCCGGCAGTTCTGTCAGCCATCCTTGATCGTCCCCATGCCAAGGTGTTGATGGCAGAGAATGATTTTCCCACACTAGCGGAGTTGCGCAAGACTTTTGGAGCGGCGATGCCCGATGAAGAGTTCCTCCTCCGCGCCGTGATGCCGGGAGATCAGGTGAATGCGATGCTGAGCGCTGGACGATCACGCGCCACTTACACTCCCGAAGCTGCGCCGATGCTCAAGCTGCTCAGACAGTTGGCGAGCCGTCCGGCGGCGCGGAATATAGTGGTGGAACGACCGGGGCTTCGCATCGCGCTACACGGCGGGGCAGGGCTATGAGCTTTGATCTCTCCACCGCCGTCCGTCAGGCCAGCGGCATCATCTTCGATATGGACGGCACGATTGCGCTCGGCGACGCGGCAAGCGGCGGGCACAGGGCGCTGCCATGCGGGATCGAAACGATCGCGGCAGTCAAGGCAGCCGGCATCCCCTTGCGCGTCTTCACCAACGGCACCGCAAAACCGCCCGCCACTTATGCCGCCTCCTTGCGGGCGGCGGGCTTTGATGTGGCAGATCATGAGATGATGACGCCGTCCACCAGTGCCGCGCTTTGGCTGAAACGCCAGGGGCTCAACCGGGTGCGGGTGCTGGGCAATGCCGGATGCGCCGCGCCGCTTGCCGAACTCGGGCTGGAAGTCATTGGCCCAAGCGAACCGGCGAGCGGGGTCGATGCCGTCTACACCGGCTGGCACCGCGAGTTTGCTTTTCCCGATCTTGAGGCGGCGTGCGGCGATATCTGGGCGGGGGCCAAGCTGGTCACCGCGAGCAACGTCCCCTTCTTCGCAACCGCCTCGGGCCGCGCCATCGGGGCATCTTTTCCGATCAACGCGATGATCCGATCGCTCACAGCCAAGCGTGCGCTTGTTCTCGGCAAGCCTTCTCGCATCGCTTTTGCCGAAGCGTGCAGGGCGATGGGGTTGAAACCCAAAGACCATCCCCACATGATCATTGTCGGCGATGACCCCGCACTGGAAATGCGGATGGCGAACACCGTTGGCGCGGTCAGCATCGGCCTCACCACCGGCATGCTCTCTCGAGTCATGCTCTCCGGGCTTGCTGCTGCGGAGCGTCCTGACGTACTGTTGGATTCGCTCGCCCCGCTTCTTGCCGCACTCAACTGAAAGCCCGTTCCTATGCGCTCTATCGATTATTTTGACCGCGGCCATGATTCGGATCCAGACCGTACCGCGTTGATTGATGCGGAGAGCTGCGCACGTTTCTCCTTTGCAGAAGTCAAGGCGCTGACGCAGCAGATTGCGGCGGCAATGGCTCAGGGCGGGTATGTCAATCAGGCCCCGGTCGCGCTTTATGCTCCTAATTCCGCGAGCGTGATGATCGCGCTCCTCGCCATCTGGCGCGCCAATGGCAAATGGGTGCCGGTCAACACGCGCAACGCTATCG
>JBJOLA010000292.1:0-4435 GCA_046045815.1 Pseudomonadota bacterium | reverse complement strand
TATGTCAATCAGGCCCCGGTCGCGCTTTATGCTCCTAATTCCGCGAGCGTGATGATCGCGCTCCTCGCCATCTGGCGCGCCAATGGCAAATGGGTGCCGGTCAACACGCGCAACGCTATCGACGCCAATAGCGGCTATCTTGACTATGTGCGCTGCGAATGGATTTTCTATCATTCGAGTCTGGCGGGCGATGTGGCAGCCCTCCGCGCGGCCTGCCCCCATCTCAAACATTTCGTCTGCCTTGATGCTGATCACGGCGATGATCCCTCGCTGGAGCGCTTCATTGCGGACGTCACCCCGGATGACTTTGTCTCGGTCGACGTGGATGCCTTTGCCAATCCGGAAGACATTGTTGGCATTTTCCCCACCGGCGGCACGACTGGTCCGTCCAAAGGGGTTGAAGTCACCAACCTCGGCTGGGGCGTGATGCAGGAAACTTTGGGAGCCGCCGTCGATGGGCGGACGGACGATCCGGTCTCCCTCGTCGTTGCCCCGATCACCCATGCTGCCGGGCCGGTTGCGCTGGCAACGATGGCGCTGGGCGCGACGCAGGTGATCCTGCCCGGCTTCGATCCCGAACGGGTACTGAGCACGATCGCAGCGGAACGGGTGACGCACATGTATCTGCCGCCCACGGCGCTTTACGGCTTACTCGGCTCGTCAGAACTGGGGCGGCATGACACCAGCTCGCTCAAAATTTTCATCCTCGTTGGGTCCCCAGTCGCGCCGGACAAGCTGCGGATCGCGGTTGAAACCTTTGGCCCTTGCATGTGCCAATGCTATGGCCAGGTGGAGGCGCCAATGATCGTCACCTGGTTGCCCCCCGAAACCGTGGCAGCAGCGGCAGCGGGCGATCATCCTGAGCGTCTGGCCAGTTGCGGCAAGCCTACCCGCTCCGTCAGCGTCGGGATCATGGATGATGACGGCAATCTCCTACCCAATGGCACACCCGGCGAAATCGTTGTGCGCGGGCCGCTGGTCAGCAAGCGCTATTTCGAAAAGCCCGAAGCCACGGCCGAAGTCCGCACCTTTGGCTGGCACCATACCGGCGACATCGCCTACAAGGACGATGATGGCTATATCTTCATCGTCGACCGCAAAAAGGATATGGTGGTGACGGGCGGCTTCAACGTTTTCACAACCGAAGTCGAAGCCGCGATCATGGAAATGCCGCAGGTGCGCGAATGCGCCGTCATCGGCATCCCCCATGACAAATGGGGGGAGGCGGTCCATGCCTTTGTCGTGGCAGACGGCCTCGACGAAGCAGGCGTGATCGCGCATGCCAAGGCACGGATTGGCAGCGTTAAGGCGCCCAAGTCTGTCGCGTTCGTGGATATTATTCCCAAAACCCCCAATGGCAAAATGGACAAAAAGCCCCTGCGCACTCGCTTTTGGGGCGAAAGCGCGCGGATGGTGAATTAACCTTTGCCGGTGGATCGGAAAACGAAACTATACGCTTATGCTTGCGAAAAGTATGTTGCCGATAGATTCCCTGCGCCCGCTCCAGTTATTTCCGAAGACGCGCCTCAGATTCTCAAGTCGCTCAACTGCTAAGGTAGTGCGGTTACCGCGAATGACGCAGGGAATGCGTATTCATCCGATTGCCCGGCCCAACCGCGACTAGCCGTTCCCAAAGCGGCGCAACTTCCCTATGGGGCCTCATGCATTTTCTAGATCAAGCAAAAATTTTCATCAGCTCTGGCCAGGGCGGGGTGGGCGCTGTCAGTTTTCGGCGGGAGAAATATGTCGAATATGGCGGACCGGACGGCGGCAATGGCGGCAAGGGCGGTGACATTATTTTTGAAGCCGTCGCCGGCCTCAACACGCTGATCGACTTTCGCTACACTCAGCATTTTCGTGCACCGCGCGGCAAGGGCGGAGCAGGGCGCAATCAAACGGGCGGCGGCGGTGATGATATCATCATCAAAGTTCCCGTCGGCACCCAGATTATCGCCGATACCGAAGACCGTGATGAAGTACTTGCCGATTTCACGGTTGTCGGCGAACGGCGCGTGTTCCTGCGCGGCGGAGACGGCGGCCGGGGAAACCTCACCTACAAGACCTCCACCAACCGGGCACCGCGTCAACACGGGATTGGCTGGCCCGGCGAAGAAATGTATGTCTGGCTGCGGCTGAAGCTGTTGGCGGATGCCGGACTTGTCGGCTTGCCCAACGCCGGGAAATCAACCTTTATCAATGCGGTGACTAACGCCAAGGCCAAGGTGGGTGCTTATCCTTTCACAACCATCCGTCCGCAGCTGGGTGTGGTCAGCCACCGGGGCCGGGAATTTGTGGTCGCCGATATCCCCGGCTTGATCGAAGGTGCCGCAGACGGCGCAGGGATCGGAGACAGGTTTCTCGGCCATATCGAGCGGTGCCGGGTACTCCTCCATTTGGTGGACGCGACCGAGCCTGATCCGGTGAAAGCGTGGCGGATCGTGCGCGGGGAGCTTGATGCTTATGGCGCGGACCTGATCGACAAGCCTGAAGTGATTGGACTCAACAAAATTGATGCGCTTGATCCGGCGGACGTGAAGAAGCTGGTCACGAAATTGAAGCGCGCATCGAAAGCTGAAGTCATGCCGCTTTCGGGCGCTGGCGGCGAGGGAATCGAGGCGGTGCTCGACCGTCTGGCCGACGCCATTGGCATCTCATCATCGTTGGCGGCGCTGGGCGGCGGGCAAGAGGAAGAAGCATGGTCTCCCCTCTAGCTGTGGTTTCCTGCGCGCGACTTGTCGTCAAAATCGGATCTTCCTTGCTGGTCGATCCGGCAGGCGAAGTGCGGCGGGATTGGTTGGCAACGTTGGTGGCTGACATTGCTGATCGCAAGGCTGCGGGGCAACAGATCATCATCGTTTCCTCGGGCGCGATTGCTTTGGGCGCACGTCGGTTAAATCTCCCAAAAGGCGGACGGGCGAGCCTTGAGGATGCACAGGCCGCCGCTGCAACGGGGCAGATCGCATTGTCTCAGTGCTGGGCAGATTTGCTGGGCCAGCATGATATTATTGCGGCGCAGATTTTGGTGACTCTTGATGATCTCGAAGATCGTCGGCGCTATCTCAATGCCGCTGCCACGTTGGAGCGGCTGCTCGGCCTGGGCGTCATCCCCGTGATCAATGAGAATGATTCGGTCGCAACCGCAGAGATACGCTTTGGCGATAATGACCGGCTGGCCGCACGGATCGCGCAGGCGGCGAGCGCTGGCGGCATTGTGCTGTTGTCCGATGTGGACGGCCTTTTTACTGCGGATCCATCGCGAGACCGTGATGCGCAGCTTGTATCGGTAGTCCCCAAGGTCGATGCGACCATCTTGGCGATGGCGGGCGCAGGATCATCGTCGGGAATGGGGTCTGGCGGGATGGGATCGAAGCTGGAGGCGGCGCGGATTGCCTCCGCGGCGGGCGCAGATTTGTTGCTGGTTTCCGGCCTGCATGATCACCCCCTTGCCCGGATCGAACGTGAAGAGTGCGGCACACTTTTCACGGCGGACCCTTCAGGCAGCGCGCGTAAGGCGTGGCTCGCCGGGCGACTGACGGTTAAAGGCAAAGTCTACGTGGACGGCGGTGCGGTGACGGCACTCACCAAAGGCGCGAGTTTGCTGCCAGCCGGGGCGAAATCAGTCGACGGGAAATTCGCGCGCGGCGACGTTCTCGATATTATCGGCCCAGACGGCATAGCAATCGCCCGCGGTCTGGCCGAATATGACAGCGATGATGCGCGGAAGATCGCCGGCAAACGCAGCAACGTTCTGCCTGACATCCTGGGCTATGCCCCGCGCGCCGCGCTCATCCACCGTGATCATATGGTCCTGCTGTGAGTGGAGAGACCATCGCAATCACTGGCGGCACAGGCTTTGTCGGCCAGACCCTGATCCGCCTCGCGCTCGAACAGGGCTACGCCGTGCGCGCGCTTGCCAGAAAGCCTCAGAAAACACGGAGCGGGATCACTTGGATACCGGGTAGCCTGAACGATCAAGATGCGTTGTGTGCGCTTGTGAAGGGTTCGGACGGCGTCATTCACGTGGCAGGAGTCGTCAATGCTCTTGACCGCGCCGGATTTGAGGCGGGAAATGTGGCGGGGACGCTGGCGGTGATCGAAGCCGCCCGAAGTGAAGGTGTCGAGCGCTTCATCCATGTTTCGTCCTTGTCAGCGCGCGAACCAGACCTTTCGAACTACGGCTGGTCTAAAGCAAAGGCCGAAACTCTTGTTCAAGCCAGCGGCCTTGATTGGTCAATCGTCCGTCCGCCCGCAATCTATGGCCCCGGCGATAAGGACATGCTCGACGTCTACCGGATGGCAAAATGGGGCTATGCTCTGATGCCGCCCAAAGGCCGGGTCTCGCTGTTGGAAGTGAGCGATCTCGGGCGACTGTTGCTGGCCCTGATCCCTGCTGAATCTGCACGTGCCGCCGTGTATGAGGCCGATGACGGACGCA
>JBJOLA010000291.1:0-13313 GCA_046045815.1 Pseudomonadota bacterium | reverse complement strand
GCGGCGGGCGACGCACCCCAATCTCGCGCTTGGGCGGCGCGCGCGGCGCTGATCTGGCAACAGCGATTGAAGCAGCTTCCAGAGGCAAGCTATGCCCATGCACTTGAGCATGAGCTGGCGTTCGGGAACAGTAAGCGTGCGCTGGCCTATGCCGCCCGCAACGTAAACGCCCGGCCTTTCGGCGACGCGTATATCGGCCTCGCTAAAGCATGGATCGCCAACGGCAGGCCGGACTATGCGGCGGCGCTTGGAGAGAAAGTGAGGCGCAGCGGTTGGAACACTGTCCAGCTTCACCTGATGCTGGCCGACGCTTACGCTCTGCTCGCGCGCGGCAGTGACGCTGAGGCCGAGCGTGAAGCGGCCACCGCGCTCAACCGCCACGCGTTGGAAGTCAATTCAGCCTTTGCATGGCTCGACCATTGAAGCGGGTATTGCTTGCTGTCTTGGCGGTTATGGGGGTTGCACCCGCCGCCGCTCATCTCACCCAAAATTCCAGCGTCGAGCTCGACTTTGCGAGCGACCGGGTGGAGGCGCGGGTGAGCATCCCAATCAGTGAGATTGCTTATGCGACCGGGCGGCGGCCGATGGACGGCCCCACCGTGCTGGGCCACATCGGCGTGACGACCCCGGACGGGAAGCCGTGGACGATTTCCCTTGCCAACATTGCGCCTGCCCCCCCCAACCTTGTCGCGCGATTGACCCTCACCCCGCCGCCCGGCGCGCCCGTTCGGCGCTTCACGTTCCGCGATGATGCGATCATCGACCGGTTGGATAGCCACATCATCCTGATTTTTGCGCGCGCCGATTTTGCCGCTGGTGTACTGCAAGGGAGTGCCGAGATGCTGGGTGGGCTTCAGCACGGCCAGACCGAGATTGTGATCGATCGCGGCCCCGGCAGTGGCTGGCGCGGCTTTGTTGCGGCGGTGCGTTTGGGCATGCACCACATCGCCGAGGGCTATGACCATCTGCTGTTCCTGCTCGCCCTGTTGCTGCCCGCGCCGCTGCTGGTGAGGGGCACGCGCTGGGGGGCTTACGGCGGGTTCCGGCCCATGCTGCGCAAGCTCATCCTGGTGGTGAGCGCCTTTACAATCGGCCATTCAATAACCTTGATCGGCGGCGCATTTCTAGGCTGGAGCCTGCCAAACCGGCCGGTCGAGGTTGGCATTGGGCTGTCGATCCTGATTTCAGCGATTCACGCCGCACGACCGATCTTTGCAGGGCGGGAGCCACTGATCGCAGCGGGTTTTGGCCTGATCCACGGCCTCGCCTTCGCGACGGTAATCAGCGCCTTTGCGCTCGAACCCTGGTTCAAGGCGCAGGCGATATTGGGTTTCAATGTCGGTATCGAGCTGGTGCAACTTGGCGTCGTGCTGACGGCGCTACCGCTGCTTGTGCTGCTGGGGCGGCGCGCGGTTTATGCGAAGGTGCGCATCGTGGCGGCGGCGCTGACCGGGGCGGTGGCGCTGTTCTGGATCGTGCAACGGCTGGGGTAGGGGGGTAGTTCGTCATTCCCGCGAAGGCGGGAACCCATTCGTGGCAACATCCCAAGCAATTTTCGTCGCTTTGGTCCAGAGTTGCGAATAGGTTCCCGCCTTCGCGGGAATGACGGGGGAGGCGTGTTCAAAACCGACACCCCAAAATCGACCCCACAGCACCTTCCAAATCATTTTGGCTACTAGACCACCCAGACCCGATCCAACACCCCGTCACGTCCATCCTGGTGCCATTTAAGCACCTTTAAGAACCACATGGGATATCAGTCTCGACGCGCAGGCAGATAGGCATCCTCGATCAGATCACTGAACCGGGTGATCTTTGCCTCGAATTTGAGATTGACCTTGCCGGTGGAACCGTGGCGCTGCTTGGCGATGATCAGTTCGCAGGTGCCGAACACTTTTTCCATGTCCGCCGCCCATTTGGCATGATCATCATGCGTCTTGGCATCATCATTAGCGTCGGGCCGTTTGGGTTCACGCGACTGGACATAATATTCCTCCCGGTACACGAACATGACGATATCAGCGTCCTGCTCGATCGACCCGGATTCGCGCAAATCGGAAAGCTGGGGGCGCTTATCCTCCCGCGATTCAACCGCACGGCTGAGCTGGGAAAGCGCCATCACCGGCACGTTCAATTCCTTCGCCAACGTTTTTAACCCGCGAGAAATTTCGGAGATTTCCTGAACCCGGTTGCCGTCACTCTGCCGTCCGGAGCCTTGCAGCAGCTGGAGGTAATCGACGATGATCAGGCCGATTCCGTGCCGTCGCTTCAGCCGCCGAGCGCGCGTGCGCAGCGCCGCAATCGTGAGGCCGGGCGTATCATCAATGAACAACGGCAGCGATTCGAGTTCGGCTGCGGCGCGCGCGAGGTTGCGGAAATCCTGCTGGCCGATCTTGCCCATCCGCAGGCTTTCACCGCTGATCCCACTATTTTCCGCGAGCACCCGCGTTGCCAGCTGATCGGCGGACATTTCGAGGCTGAAGAAGGCGACCTTTGCGCCCACCGACTTTTCAGGCGCGATCCCGTCTTCCTCATCGCGCACCCAGCGCCGGGCGCAATTATAGGCAATGTTGGTGGCGAGTGCGGTCTTGCCCATACCAGGACGCCCGGCCAGAATCAGGAGATCGCTGTGATGCAAGCCGCCGGTCTTGGCGTTGACGGTATCCAGCCCGGTTGTCACACCGGATAGGCCCCCGCCTGCATTGAGCGCTTTCTCCGCCATCTCGACCGCCATCCGCGTCGCTTGGCCAAAAGTTTTGACGCTGCCCGATTCGCCGCCTTCTTCGGCGACCCGGTAAAGCGCGACCTCGGCGAGTTCGATCTGCTCCTTAGGCGTCACGGCCTCGCTGGTATCGAGCGCCTGTTCGGCCATCGTGCGCCCCACCGAAACCAGTTCACGCAGCAGCGCCAGATCATAGACTTGCGCGGCAAAATCGCGCGCGCCGATCAAACCGGCACCGCTGCCGGTCAGCTGGGCAAGATAGGCGGGTCCGCCGAGCGTCTTCATCGCCTCATCCGCCTCAAACATCGGTTTCAGCGTGACGGGATTGGCGACCATATTGCGATCAAGCAGCAGCAGGATCGCGTCGTAAATGCGTCCGTGAACGGGCTCATAAAAATGATCCGCGCGCAGCTTGAGCTGGATATCTTCAGCGATCCGGTTGTCGATCATCACCGCGCCGAGCAGCGCCGCCTCCGCCTCGATATTATGGGGAAGCTGCGGCCCGCCTTCACTGAAGGTGGAAAAGAGGGGGATTGGTTCGGCCATATTGGCTTCTATCACGGATTAGCCGGTCATGCTCAACCTGCGAAGCAAAAGAACAACGGGGATAACTTTTCAGCCCCGTCGGGTGAGCCGCGCCTCAACCAGCTTATGATCCGCCAGCGTATCGACATCGACTGCGGCATCACCGTCTGCAAGCGGCACCAACTGCACGGCCATGCCCAAGCGTTTACCCGCCTGACGTAGCGCGACGCCCAGCCCAATCGTCCGGGTGATCGCCCGCAGCGCGAGCCACCAGCCGAAGTGGTGGAACAGCTTGAACGCCTGTTTCCGGTCTCCCTCTGCCTCGGTCCACAACGTGAGCGCCGCCCGCGCGTTTTCACCAGTCAGCGCAAAAAGATTGGCGCCAGACCAAGCCCCGTCCCAAAATTTCAGCCACGTCCGCTTGGTTTCTGGAAAGCGGGCTAGGACGATTGACCGCTCCACTATCCCGACCGAAACGTCGCAGGCGCCCGCCCGCCCCAGAAAACTGCCGACGATCTGTGTGCTCAGCAGCGGGTGATCGGCGGTGGTGATGAGCAGCGGCCACGGCGCGGCGCAGGTGCCAGCCACCGCGATGATGCTCCGCGAAATGCCGTCGACGCTGGCCAGCACGTCAATCCGCGGATCATCGGGGAGCGCAGGACGGAGCTGATCGGGCTCCTGCCCCAGCACGACGATCCGGGCAATTTCCGGGCAGGCCAGCAATGTCTTCGCCACCCGCCTGAGCATCGGCGCGCCTGCCACGGGGATCAACGCCTTGTATTTCTGACCGAAATGGGCGGCGAGGGGATCAACGCCGGGACGCTGCCCCGCGAGGATGATCGCCGTCCATGTCGCTCCGTCGTCAGCCATTGATGTCCGCGTGCCTTCCGCCCCAATCCAGATTGCGAGTGACATACATCACCCCGGCGAGCGCGACAAACAGCATGAGTGATCCGATGATCAGCGAATAGGCTTCGAGGCTCAGCAGGATGTAGAGCACGGCGTAGAGTGCCGCGAGGAGCCCGCCGATATAACTCGCCCGGTTCCAACTTTTGAGCACAGCGGCGGAGTAAGCCGTGATCAGCCCGATGATTGCGGCACTCGCGACCACATAGGACCAGGTGAAGCCGATCACCTCTGCAAAGGCGAGCAGCAGGACGAAGAACAGAATCAGCCCGACGCCCACCAGCAGATATTCCACTGCCGACACCCGGACGCCGCCAATGATGTCAAACATCAGGAAGGCGAGGAAAGTGAAGCCGATGAACAGGAAGCCGTATTTGGCGGCGCGGCTGACCTGATCATAAAGATCGACCGGCTGCACCAGATTGATGCTCGCGATATGGGTATCGGGTCCATCCGGATTGGCAGCTTCGGCATTGACCAGCGATTGGCCGAGCGCGAGATTGCCGACGCGGTATGTTGCGGTGAAGCCGGTGGGGGTCACTTGGCGCGTGGTTGGCAGGAAGCCGCCCTGGAAACTCGGGTTCGCCCAGCTGGACCGCGCCGTCCACGTCGTGTCGCCTGCACGCGGACTGAGGGTGAGCGAGGCATTGCCCCGGAAATCATAGCTGAAATCTGTCGTCATCGGTTTGTCGGCAATCCCCGTCGCGTCAACCCAAGTGAAGAAGCCCGCACTCGATGTGGCTGCCAGACCGTGGCCCGGCTCCAGCTTGAGCGGCGCACCGCCAACGGTAACCCGAGGCGGCACGCCGAACAGTCCGCGCGCATCCTTGATCCCAAAACGGAGCTCCGCACGGGAGTACACAAGTGCAGCGGCGGATATCCCGTTGCGCTCCAGATCTTTGGGCAACACAAACCGCGCCTGACCTTTGAGGTTGGTTTCATACACCACCGCTTCGTAGATTGAGCGCTTGCGGCGTTCCGGCTTTATCAAAGTGTCTATCGTGGCGACTTCGGGGGAGAGTTCGAGTTCGCGCCACACTGTGGTGGCTTTCACCACCTGCTTGCCGCCCTGTTCAACCGTCTCGGTCGCCTGCGCCTGATAGGGGATGACGAGGATCGGCCCGGCGATGGTTTGCGGCCCGCCCCAACCTTCGACGATGGATTGGCTCGCGGTTTCCGACTGCCGTTGCCGATCATAATTGAGAAGATAAATTGAAAACAAAGGGATCGCTAGCAGGAAACCAACGAGCAACGTCATCAGCAATTTCCCACCCGGTGTGCGCTCCTTGCGTTCCCCGTCGGCACCCGAACTTGCACCAAAAGCCATATCACTCTCCTCCGATAATCCATTCGTCGTACTTCATGCACGGTTCACCGTCAAGACTGGTCGAATCCGCCATCCTGTGCGAGGGCAATCCCATGAGACTCTCAGATTGCCACAATGTCGACGATTTCCGTACGCTCGCCCGCAAAAGGCTGCCCGGACCCGTGTTCCATTATATTGACGGGGCCGCCGATGATGAAAGCACAAGGCGGCGCAATACGGCAGCCTATGATGATTGCGATCTGGTGCCCAATGTCCTTGCAGGCGTGGAGCATATCGACACCTCTGTGACGGTGCTGGGGCGCAAGATCGACATGCCGTTGTTCCTGTCACCCACGGCACTCCAGCGCATGTTCCACCGCGACGGCGAGGCAGCTGTGGCGGCGGTGGCGCAGGCGAACGGCACCTATTTCGGCATCTCGTCGCTTGGCACGATCAGCATCGAGGAGATTGGCCGCAGCGTTGCCACGCCCAAAATGTTCCAGCTCTATGTCCATAAAGATAAGGGCCTCAATGCGTCGCTGATCGAGCGCTGCAAAGCCGCCAAATTCGATGCGCTGACGCTCACCGTGGATACGATCGTCAGCGGGCGGCGTGAGCGTGATTTGCGCACCGGCTTCACCACCCCCATCAAGCTGACACCCGCCAGCGTGGCAAGTTTCGCGCTCAAACCGATGTGGGCGTTCAACCATTTTTTCCGGACCCAGTTCGAACTTTCCAATCTGAAGGATCATGTTGCGCAGGGCACCAACGTCGCGCTGTCCATTGCGGACTATTTCAACACGATGCTTGATACGTCGATGGATTGGAAGACGGCCGAAAAGATCCGCGCTGACTGGGGTGGGGAATTTTGCCTCAAGGGGATCATGTCGGTTGCGGACGCGCGCAAGGCCGTTGATATTGGCGCGACGGCGATCATGGTCTCGAACCACGGCGGGCGGCAGCTGGACGGCAGCCGCGCACCTTTTGATCAGCTTGCCGAAATTGTTGATGCCGTCGGGGACAAGATCGACGTCATTTGTGACGGCGGGATCACACGCGGTACCCATGTTTTGAAGGCGCTGAGCGTCGGGGCGAAGGCCTGTTCGGGCGGGCGACTGTATCTCTATGCGCTTGCAGCAGCGGGACAGCCCGGCGTCGCCCGCGTGATCAGCAATCTGCGCGGGGAAATTGAGCGCGGGATGCGCCTGATGGGGGCAAAAACGGTCAGCGACCTCAGCCGTGAAAACCTGCGCTGGCGCTAAGTCTTTACGATAGGCTGGCTTTTTACACGGATGAGCCGTGCGCGCGCTTTAGGCAAGGTTCAGCTTCATACACGCATAGTCAAGGCTCAACGACGCCTAGGAGTATCACATGCGTAAGTTCATCACCTTATCCGCTCTGGCAGCCGTCATGGCCCCGGCCCTGCTGGTTCCTGCTACCCCTGCCAGCGCCCACCGCAAACAAGCCCGCGAATGGCGCGGCGCGGATGGGCGCACTTATTGCCGCCGATCAAATGGCACCGTTGGCCTGATCGTGGGCGGCGCGGGCGGCGCACTGGTGGGCCGCGCAGTGGATACGCACGGCGAACGCGCCACTGGCACGATTCTCGGTTTGGCCGCAGGCGCGCTGATCGGGCGCGAAATCGACCGCAAACGCCGCTGCCAATAACAGCCAATTTCCCCACATTTTTGATGCGCAACGGCTTAACGAAATTTCCACCACTTTGGACCTAATCGAGTCCGATGTTGCGTATCAAATGTTTGTGTTTAGCCCTGATTGAAGTTCTGTTTGCGTCCACGCAACCGGCGTCAGCGGCATGTCCGGCGGCCAACCGTTATAGTTTCTCATTCGCGACCGCGACGGCGGCAACGCTCAGCTACGGCGGCAGTTCGACTTACACCGCCACCAACGGGCTGGGCCAAAGCCAGACCTTCACGGTGACCTTCACGACCAATGGCATGACCACGACCTTGCTCAACACGGGGACGGCCAACGTCCAGCTTCCCGCGATCAACACGTTGATCAATGACACGGGCACGACCAACCGCAACCTCGTGATCGGCGGCACGTTTGGCGCGCGAACGGCGAGCATAACCGGCGCGACCAATGTGATCGCGACGACCCTGACATTCAGCATCCCGATCCGCGACCTGACGGTCCAGATCAATGACATTGATATGGGTGCCAACCAATATCGGGACTGGATGCACGTTGCAGGGGTGAATGGCGTATCCACCTATGTCCCCGCAATCGTTTCACCATTCACAACCGACAATGGTGCGGGCGCGAAAACAAACGCCAGCTCGACCTTTTCACTTGGCGTGGCCACGACCCCGTTCAGCCAAACTGCAAGCGAAGCGATCGGCACGTCGACCAGTGGTAACAACGCCAACAACGGCACGCTGACCGCAAGCTTCATCCAGCCCGTCACGTCTGCGACCTTGCGCTACGGCAATTATCCGCTGCAAACTGGCGAGACCGTGACCGGCCAACAAGCTTACGGCATTCAGACCGTCAGCTTTTGCCCGCTGCCCAGCCTTACCGTCACCAAGAGCAGCGCGCCCTGGTCAGACCCGACGAACGGCACCACCAATCCGAAGTTGATCCCGGGTGGAGACCTGATCTATTCGCTGACCGTGACGAACGCCAACACCTCACCGGTCGATCTTTCCGCGCTGACGCTGTTCGATGTGCTGCCCGCTACCTTGACCTTCGCCAATGCCGATATCGACGATGCCGGGCCGCTAACGACCAATTATGATTTCACACCCGGCGCCAGCGGGCTGACATTTAGCGCGGCAAATCTGGCCTATTCGAACACAGGCGGCACGACTTATGCCTATACGCCGGCGGCAGGATATGATCCGCTGGTGAATGCACTGCGCTTTGTGCCGGTGGGTAGCATGGCGGCAAATAGCAGCTTCACCCTGAAGTTCCGCGCACGAATTAAATGAGGTCGCTCGGTCCGAAAGCATAAGGCAAAAGTGCAGACGATAGATGTCGCTCAACCTGCGCACCGTCTGCAGAAGCGCAATAAACGGGGATATCGACGCCGCCCCTCTGTGCGGCCTCATGGATGATCTGACGGCATCGGCCACAGGGACGCACCGGATCAATGCCCGTGATTACTCCGTCTCTGAGCAGCCCCCCAATCACCGCGATTTCGCGTACATGCGCGAGTTTCCCAAGCGTGTTGACCGTGGCCAGCGCGACCGTCTCAGCACATAAAGTGAGCCCGTAGCTGGCATTCTCAAAGTTGCAGCCCTTTACAATCTCGCCGTCCGCCAGCATCACCGCCGCACCAACGCCAAAGCCCGAATAGGGCGCATAAGCGTTGGCCGAAGCCGTGCGTGCCGCCTGAATCAACACATCCCTCACGGTCTCACCACATTCCAATCAACCGCGCCGCTGATCCCGCTGACATGGCGGAGATTGCTCGCCTGCCACATCACCCACGGGTGGCTGCCGTAGGTCGGCTGGAAATAAAGCTGGCGCAGCCAGAGCGGGCGTTTGATCGCGGCGCTCACCTGATATTCTTCCTCAAATTCCTGCGTCATATACAGCATGACCGGCTTTTCGGTGTGCGCCTCCACCATCTGGACATAGGTTGCGATCTCGGCGAGCACGACGGCGCGTGTGGGGCGTGATGCGCAATTGCCGCCAAATTCGAGATCGAGCACCGGCGGCAAGGCATCGGCTTCGCGCGGTACTGTCGCGATGAAGTTGGTCGCCTGATCACGCGCTAATCGGCACAGCGTGAAGAAGTGATAGGCCCCGCGCCGCACGCCTGCATCCCGCGCACCCTTCCAATTATCGGCAAACATCGGATCGCGCATGTCCGCACCTTCACTCGCTTTGATATAGGCAAAATCGACGCCAGCCGCGTGTGCCGCCGACCAATCAATCTCCCCTTGATGATGCGAAATATCGACACCCTGCGACGGAAAGTCGGCGAGGCTCGGGTGCCAACTGCGGCTGTAAAAGAAGATCAGCAGCAAGCCAATGATCAGCGGCGCGATCAGCTTCAACGCCAGACGGAACGGACTGCCCGAAGAAAAGTGCCCCACCTTCAACCCTTAATATGCAACACACAGATCAGCGTGAAGAGCCGCCTGGCAGTATCAAAGTCAACATCAATCTTGCCCGCAAGCCGATCTTTCAGCATTTCGGACGCATCATTGTGGAGCCCGCGCCGCGCCATATCAATGGTTTCGATATGCGCGGCGGTCGCCTGACGAACGGCGCTGAAATAACTGTCACAGATCGCAAAATATTCGCGAATTGGCCGCTGGAACCGCCCCATCGCCAGGATTACCGATTCGAGCGGCGAGCCATCTTCACGTTGGATATCGAACGCCAGCCGCCCTTCCTCGACGCGCAAAGTCAGCTGATATGGCCCCGCATAGCCATCGGCGTGGACCCGCTGCGGCGCGAAATAATTGCCCTCGAGCAGATCGAAAATGGCAATGCGCCGCTCCTGCTCGATATCGGCATTGCGCCAGATGATCGTGCGGTGGTCCAGCTCAACATGGGTGATACGCGGATCGGCCATGTTGGGCCTATCCCTGACTGAGGGGCCAAGATCAAGGGGACCTGGTTGCGACTGTTCGGTTAAAGCCCGCGCACCAGCCGCACTGCGACGCCCATCCACGCCGGGTCCTCAAAGATTTGCTGCTTGCCCCCCGCACCCAGCGGCAGCACTTGCAACCGGTTACCCTCACGCCCGATCAACCGGCCGAACACATAACGACCGGCGGGCCGGGGCAACAGGACATCCCGGTTGAGCGCGGTGGCAAAGTCATCCGGACTGATCCGATTGCACCAGATTTCATCGCCGGCCCGATATTCTCCGACGCTGGTATCGACGAGCACGGCGACACCGCCAGACGAGGGCGACGGCGGCGCAACCACCTGTGTGTAACGCGGCGCATTGGCCCCGTCACTGCTCAGGATTGCCGCCACCGGCAGATCCGCACGCTGCGGCAAAGTGACGAGATCGCCCGCCTCAACGCCCAGCGCCTTCGCAATCCGGTTGAGCCAGATAACCGACACGGTGCGTGTGCCTGTCTCAAGCCGACCGATCGTCTGCGCGGTTGTTGCCGGGGTGCATAGCGCAGCAACTTCGGCAAGCGTAAGCCCTTTGGCGCGGCGAACTTCACGGATGGCGGTGATCATGGCAGGGCCTTTGCAGAAAAATGTAACCTGAATGGTTTTTCCCTTTCCTACAGCCACACACATATGGCAAGCAAAAAGATGTTGAGAACAAAAGAGGAATAAAACATGCAGTGCCAACGCGTCGAACGCCGGTTTTCCGCCCCCGAATCGGGAGTCAATCATCGCAGTATCACCATCAACCTTGCGGAGTCACCGATCTCGTGGCTCCGCTCCCGGGGTTTGCTGTCGCCCCGTCAGATCGCTGCGGGAGAAAGACTGCGGATCGATTACGAACAAGGCGGCCTGCCGCAACGGACGACGATGGCATGGGATGCGCCCCCCACGGGCAAGGTCGCGCGCGGGGCACCAGATCACGGCAGCGCGACCTTGTGGCAGATTGATGCCCGACGTCGCTTTTCCGCGGCTGTGGGCCATGCCGGCAACGGCCTGTCCGACATAGTGTGGCGCGTCGTTTGCGCGGGAGAAAGCGTGCCGGTGGCGGAGAAAAACCTAGGCTGGCCCAGCCGTTCGGGCCGTCTGGTGCTGGCGCTGGCGCTCGACCGGGTTGCGGATTACTACCGTATCGCGTGAACCGCGAAAAGCGCGAATGGACAGTGTAAACTTCGGAGAGAAAAATGACTGAGAATGTGCTGCTGACCAAATTGGATTTAAACGTCACGCGGGTGGCGCCGTACATCATGTCGCCCCTCGCGGATGGCGCCGTCCGGCTGAAGGTGGAGAGTTTCGCCGTCACCGCCAACAACGTCACCTATGCGGTGATCGGCGATATGTTCGGTTATTGGAACTTCTTCCCGACGGGTGAAGAGGGAGCCGGCATCGTTCCCATGTGGGGCCATGCGGTGGTGGAGGCATCGCATTCCCCCGACATCAAGGTGGGAGAAAGGGTTTACGGTTACCTGCCAATGGGCAGCCATCTCGACGTGATCCCCGGCGGCATCAGCGCGAGCGGCTTTCTCGACACCGCACCACACCGCCAGCCGATGAGCCCCATCTACAACCAATATAGCCGGATCAACGCCGACCCCGAACATGATCCCGCGCACGAGGATGCCCGGATGATCTTTGGGCCACTGTTCAAGACCGGCTTCCTGATCGAGGCGATGATGCGGCGAGAGGATTGGTTCGGGGCGCAGGCCTGCTTCCTGACCAGCGCTTCGTCCAAGACCGCGATGGCGCTCGCGCACTGTATGAAAGAAGGTTCGCCAGCAGTGAAGCGGATCGGATTAACCTCAACAGGGAATGTGGAGTTTGTCCGGTCGACGGGCCTGTATGATGCGGTGCTGGATTATGCTGAAATGCTTCCACTTCCTGAAGAATCCGCTGTTTCGGTTGACTTCGCTGGCAACGCGACGGTGCTGCGCAATATCCACGAAGGCCTGGGCGACAGACTCACCTATAGCTGCACCGTCGGCGTAACCCATGTCGGCGCGAGGCAGGGATCGGGAGCCCCCCTCCCCGGCCCGACACCCACATTATTCTTCGCCCCAACCGAAGCGGCGGCGACAATCAAGGCGCTCGGGCCCAAAGGTTTTGGCGACGCGGTGGGGAAGAGTTGGGCTGGGTTCGTGACGGTGACGGACGGCGTCGTGAAAGTCGATCACCGGGCGGGATTACAAGCCGCCGCAGACGCTTTCGTGGCAACGTTCAAAGGCAATGCAGACCCGGCGGTCGGGATTGTGGTGCGACCCTAAAACACCCCCATCGCCAGCCCTGCCGCCACCGCGCGGCCCAGATCCTGACATCGCAGCAGGTCCGCATCGCTGATCGTCTTGGGCGCAAGGATCGCTTCCGGTGTTTGGGCGCGGGTGCAGATGATCAATGGCTCCGCGATCGGCTTCAGCCGCCAACCCTGTGCGATCCGGGCGATCTGGCGGGCCGCGCCCTCCCCGTCTGAACCTGCGCAGATCATCGTCGCATAAGCGCGACCCTCAACCCGCCCGAGAACAGGATAATAACAGCGGTCAAAGAAATCCTTCATCACCCCCGACATGCTGGCCAGATTTTCCGGGCAGGCGAACAGATAACCATCGGCAGCAAGGAGGTCATCCGAGCCTGCCTCCCCCGCCAGCCGCACGACCGTCTCGCACTCATCGCGTGCCGCCGCCGCAGCCGCCCGAGCCATCGCCTCGCTGCCGCCAGTGCGTGAATGCCAGACGATGAGGAGGCTGGGCACCTACCCCATGAACCCGAACAAATGCCCGGCCACCTTGCGCATCTGGATTTCCTCGGAACCCTCTGTGATCCGATACCGCCGGTGGTGGCGGTAGATATGCTCAAACGGTTTGTGCCGTGAATAGCCCATGCCGCCGTGGACCTGCATCGCGAAATCGGCGGCGTTGCAGCACAGGCGGTTGGCTTTGTAATTGCACATGCTGACCTTGTCGCTCAGCCGGATCGCGACTTCGGGCTTGGTCATCGTGTCCATCTCAGCGGCGGTCTTATAGATCAAAAGCCGGAGCATTTCCGCGTCGGTCTGAAGCTCCACCAGCGGGAACTGGATTGCCTGATTGGTGGCGAGGGCCTTGCCGAATGGTTTGCGTTCAAGCGCATATTTAACCGCCTCATCGATGCAATATTGCGCCGCGCCGAGCGAACTTGCCGCCTGACGAATACGGTTTTCATGGACAAAATGCTGGGCGAGCGCGAGGCCTTCATCAAGCTTACCGAGGATCGCGCTTT
>JBJOLA010000250.1:0-10404 GCA_046045815.1 Pseudomonadota bacterium | reverse complement strand
CTCAAGCCGATGGCGCTTGAGAAATTCGCTTCGATCACCAGTATTTATCGCAAATTCTCGAAAATTCAGGCAGCGCGAATGGAAGCGCTATCGTTCGGCAACGATTTTGGCGCGGGCGATGAGAAAAAATATCAAAAGCTCCGCGAAGAACTGACAGGCTTAGTCGAAAGTGTTCAATTCCACGGCGCGAAGATCGAATATCTTGTCGACCAGTTGTACAGCTACAACCGCCGCCTCACCGCACTTGGTGGCCAGATGCTGCGCCTTGCCGAACGCCACAAAGTGCCCCGCAAGGCCTTCCTTGATAGCTACCTCGGCAATGAGCTTGATGAGAATTGGCTCGAGTCGGCCAAATCGACCGACAAGAAGTGGACCGCCTTCGCCGAGAACGAGGCCGATGCTGTCGAACGCATTCGCGCAGAAATCTCAGAGATCGCCCAGAACACCGGCATGTCGCTCAGCGAATTCCGCCGTATCGTGAACATGGTGCAAAAGGGCGAACGCGAAGCACGGCTTGCCAAGAAGGAAATGGTTGAAGCCAATCTCCGTCTCGTTATCTCGATCGCTAAAAAATATACGAACCGTGGCCTGCAATTCCTTGATCTTATTCAGGAAGGCAATATCGGCCTGATGAAGGCGGTGGATAAATTCGAATATCGTCGCGGATATAAGTTCAGCACCTACGCCACGTGGTGGATCCGTCAGGCGATCACACGGAGCATCGCCGATCAAGCGCGCACGATCCGCATTCCCGTCCATATGATCGAGACGATCAACAAGCTCGTTCGCACCAGTCGCCAGTTCCTGCACGAATCAGGCCGCGAGCCGACTCCGGAAGAAATGGCCGAACGCCTGTCGATGCCGCTCGAAAAGGTCCGCAAGGTGATGAAAATCGCCAAGGAGCCGATCAGCCTTGAAACCCCGATTGGTGACGAGGAAGACAGCCATCTCGGGGATTTCATTGAAGATAAGAATGCGATCATCCCGGTTGATGCGGCGATCCAGGCCAACCTCAAGGAAACCGTGACGCGCGTTTTGGCGTCGCTTACGCCGCGCGAGGAACGTGTGCTTCGCATGCGGTTCGGCATCGGCATGAACACCGATCACACACTTGAGGAGGTAGGCCAACAGTTCAGCGTCACGCGCGAACGTATCCGTCAGATCGAGGCAAAGGCGCTTCGGAAACTGAAGCATCCAAGCCGCAGCCGCAAAATGCGGAGTTTCCTCGATCAATAAGGATTTTGGCGCTTACCGCAAAACAAGGCAGTCCGCGCCCAACATGTGAACGCGCCTTAACCCCGTCTCACCAATAGACTAACGCGTTGTAAACCCTGTCTTTACGCGGTTCGTATAGAGAGTTCCTTGTAATCGTGATGCTGAACCGCATGGGGGTGCATCAACAAAGGAAACTCTATGTCGAGCAATGCAACAAATCTGGCCGAAAATCAGGGCTTTCCCGAGATGCTCGCCAGCCTCGTCCGCGCGGATGGCAGCGCCGAACATGGATTCGTGGCAAGTCACGATCTCAAAAATGGCAAGTTCGCCACCCGTAATTTGGCAGATGTAGTACATCATCTCTGCACGTTGCATGGCCGTCATCCTGGCGTGATCGATCTCGCTGCGGCACACACCGCCCACAATGCAGCGCGGCAATGGTTGCTTAAGGCAGTGGACGGGTTTGTTGTTGAACGCGGTTTTCTGTCGAGATTGGTGGTCACTGCGGGGCCCCTGCCCTCTACCCCCGGTCAAGCCGAAAGCGAATCCGCGGTAAATGGCCAACGCCATGCTCTTGATATGCTTGCACGATCAGACCGTGAAGGCTGCGCGCTAGGCGCCGCCTTGTCGCTGGTCATCGATTGGCCCGTCATGCGCGACGTGCTCAACCATGCCGCAAAACGCTGGGGCGTCGATGCGCCTGAGTGCACATTGCCGACGGTTGAAGAAACACTCACTGTAGCGCGCGGCGTCGCCACCTCGCCCGCAATTGAACGCGCAATCAGCTTTGGGTCACAGCAGATATTGGCGCAACACCGGGGCCTATGGGACCTGCTCGAAGCACGGGCATTGGCGCGCGGCGAATATTAATCGCTGTCGCCGTCTGATTGGTCGAGCTTGATCGGGCTGCCCAGCGCCGCCTCTGCCAGTGCGACAACCGCCGGGTCCGCCGGCAGCGGCTTCATATCAACGGCCATTTCAAGTTGATCGGCGACAGCGGTGAGCACGGCGATCCGGGCCGCCTTCTTGCTGTTGCCATCAATCACCGTCCACGGCGCCCAGCGTGTATTGGTGCGTTCAAACATGTCATGATAGGCCTTGAGATAGTCGGCCCGACGCGCGCGGTTACGATAATCGTCCTTGCCGGTTTTCCAACGTTTCCAAGGCGATTCGAGCCGATCCCGGAAACGTTCGTCCTGTTCTTCCTGCGTGATGTGCAGGAAAATCTTGATGAGCGTCACGCCGTTGTCCCGCTGTTGCGATTCGAATTCATTAATCTCATCATAGCCGCGCTTCCAATCGGCCTCCGCACAATAGCCCTCAACACGTTCGACCAGAACACGGCCATACCATGTCCGATCAAACAGATTGATCTCGCCTTTGCCCGGCAGGCGTTTCCAGAAACGCCACAGGAAATGGCGTACGCGTTCTTCTTCGGTAGGTGCGGCAATTGGCCAAACCTCAAAATAGCGCGGATCCCAACTCGCAGTCAGGCGAGAATGTGCGCCGCCTTTGCCAGCTGCATCCCAGCCCTCCATTGCGATGATCGCGGACTTCCCGTGGATGATATGCGCCACTTGGATGCGTGCGAGCCGAGCCTGAAGTGCAAGCAAATCGGCATCATAGTCGCCGTCATATTTTTTGCCTGACTCGAAGTCATTGAGATTGATTGTCATCTGAGCACCCTAAGCCGCACGCTCCCAATGTCGAGCACGACAGCGTCGCGGCACCCAAAATGGGACAGTTAGGGCTTTGGTTGCTCCACCGTCCGTATGTTCAGTTCACGCAGTTGCTTGATCGACACCGGTGCAGGCGCGCCCATCATCAAATCTTCCGCTTTCTGGTTCATCGGGAAGACGATCACTTCGCGGATATTGGGCTCATCGGCGAGCAGCATCACGATCCGGTCGATCCCAGGCGCGGAACCGCCATGTGGCGGAGCGCCAAATTTGAAGGCGTTGATCATACCAGCAAAGTTCGTGTCGACGTCTTCCTGGCTGTAGCCCGCAATTTCAAACGCCTTATACATGATTTCAGGCCGGTGATTCCGAATCGCGCCCGAGCTCAGCTCGACGCCATTGCAGACAATATCATATTGATACGCGAGGATATCTAGCGGGTTCATGGTCTCGAGCGCCTCAAGCTCGCCCTGCGGCATCGAGAACGGATTGTGCGAGAAATCGACCTTTTTCGCATCCTCATCATATTCATACATCGGGAAATCTACGATCCAGCAGAATTTGAAACAATTTTCTTCAATCAGACCGAGGGTTTCGCCCACGCGGTTGCGCGCCGCTCCGGCAAGTTTGGCCGCCTGCAATTCCTTGCCCGCCGCAAAGAACAGGCCATCGTCGGGGCCGAGACCAAGCGCGGCGTAAATCGCGGCCATGCCTTCTTCGCCGTGGTTCTTGGCGATCGGGCCGCCGAATTCGCCACCTTTACGGGTCACATAACCGAGGCCTGCATGACCTTCAGAGCGCGCCCAATCATTCATTTCGTCAAAATATTTGCGGCTCTTTTCTGCCGTGTTGGGGGCCGCCACGACACGGACGACACCACCGTCTCCTACGATTCGTTCAAAAAGCCCAAAGCCCGACGTCCGGAAATGTTCGGTCACATCATGCACGATCAACGGATTGCGGAGGTCCGGCTTATCCGAACCATATTTCAGCATCGATTCGCGGTACGGAATGCGGGGGAACGGCGCAGGTGTTACTGTCTTGCCCGCCGCAAATTCCTCAAACACGCCGTGAAGTACAGGTTCTATCGCATTAAAAACATCATCTTGGGTGACGAAGCTCATTTCAAAATCGAGCTGATAAAATTCACCCGGAGACCGGTCCGCCCGCGCATCTTCATCGCGGAAACAGGGCGCAATCTGGAAGTAGCGATCAAAGCCCGCCACCATCAACAGCTGCTTGAACATCTGCGGCGCCTGCGGGAGAGCATAGAATTTTCCGGGATGCACCCGGCTCGGCACCAGATAATCCCGGGCACCTTCGGGCGACGATGCGGTCAGGATAGGGGTCTGAAACTCGGTGAAGCCCTGATCAATCATCCGGCGGCGGATGCTGGATATCACGTTGGATCGCAGCACGATATTGGCATGCAGCCGTTCGCGGCGCAGATCGAGATAGCGGTATTTCAGGCGGATTTCCTCAGGATAATCCGCTTCGCCGAATACCGGCAGCGGCAGTTCCTGTGCGGAGGACTGCACCGTCACCAGTTTGGCATGAATTTCAATCTCTCCGGTTTTGAGATTGGGATTGATCGTCGCCGCATCGCGCGCAACCACAAGTCCTTCAACCGTGACGACCGACTCAGCACGGACGTCATCCAATATCTTGAATACATCAGAACCTGCGGCGGCCACAATCTGGGTCAGCCCGTAATGATCGCGCAGATCAACGAACAGCACATTGCTATGTTCGCGCTTGCGGTGGATCCAGCCCGACAGCCGAATGGTTTCCCCAACATGGGCGGCGCGCAGTTCTGCGCAATTGTGAGAGCGATAAGCATGAAGATTTGTCATGCGCGCCTAACACAGGCCACACGCCTATTTGTCAAGGCAATGCAGCCCGCTATGGGAGGTAAATGCAGATTCATCCGCTGATCACCGAATCAGCTCCCCTCGCCGCCCTGTGCGCCCGTCTTTCAAAAGCACCGTTCATCACGGTCGATACGGAGTTCATGCGTGAAAACACGTATTGGCCGATTTTGTGCTTGATCCAGATTGCGGGTGAACATGAGGCAGCCGCGATTGATCCAATGGCGAAGGATATTGATCTTAAGCCGTTGCTCGACCTGCTCGTGAACAATAAGGATGTTCTAAAGGTTGTCCACGCAGGATCTCAAGATATTGAAATAATTCATAATATGACAGGAAAGACGCCCCACCCTCTGTTCGACACGCAAGTCGCGGCGATGGCACTCGGGCAAGGTGAACAGATTGGCTATTCCAATCTCGTTGACAGCTGGCTCGGTGTGCAGCTCGACAAAGGCGCGCGGTTCACAGACTGGGCACGCCGCCCGCTGGACAAGCGGCAGATCGACTATGCCATCGGCGACGTAACCTATCTTGCGGAACTTTTCCCCAAAATGCTGGCAAAATTGCGGAAAACCGGTCGCGGGGATTGGCTTGATCATGAGATGGAGCGGCTTTCGGAGCCTTCAAATTATGTGAACGACCCAGAAGTGTCCTGGAAAAAAATCAAGATTTCGGGGCGGAAACCCGAGGTTTTGGGACGGTTGAAGGCGATAGCGGCGTGGCGTGAGCGCGAGGCACAGAATAAGGACCTGCCGCGCGGTCGCATTATCAAGGATGAGACCATCGCTGATATCGCGGCGCACCCGCCCAAAGCGCAGGCTGACCTCGCCAAGGTGCGCGGGCTATCTCCCGCTTGGGCGACCAATGATATCGGTGCGCGGCTACTATCGATACTCGCGACAGCGGAACCCATGTCGGTGGAAGACATGCCCGTCCGGGATGACAAGAAGCCGGGGCTGACCAAAGACGGAACTCTGGTGGCTGATTTGCTAAAGCTGCTGCTCAAGATCCGCGCGCGCGATGCCAATGTGGCGTCTCGCCTGCTCGCCCGATCCGATGAGCTTGAGCTCTTGGCGGCGGGTCAACGCGATGGTCTCCCAATGCTGCAGGGCTGGCGCTTTGATCAATTTGGAGCCGATGCTCTGGCTTTGGTCGAAGGAAAGCTTGGATTTGCGGTACTCGACGGCAAGTTGATCATGACGCGGACGGATCCAAACTGACGTCATGACGGCCAATCGTGCCGCTACTTGATCTCCCAGCTTAGGCCCAATGCACCTGCGAGTTGACGCAGACGGCGCTCCACCGCCTCACCCGCTAAATCGGCAGCTTCGGGCGCGAAGGCGAGACGCAGTGTCTTGTCTCGCCGCTCAAGAGTGCTGGCCTGCAATGGTGCGGCAACGCCGCCACTCAACCTCTGGGCAAGCCGCATGGCCAAGCCCCACGACCGGGCGGCGGCCAAATCCTCTTGTGATGCGAGCTGCCCGAGCAGCCGCTGCTGAATATTGCCACCACCAAATGCCGCCGCTAGTGCTTGGGCGATCAGCGCGCGTCCCTCCGCAGTCAAACCGGTCCAATTCCCGTGGAGTGCCGATTCCATGCCACGTTCTGCCCGGAAATCCGGATTGGCGGCCCACCCGATATCACCCAGCAAGCAGGCAGCATGGCGCAATCGGCGCATCGCAGGGCGTTCATCTGCAAACAGGGGAGCAATCCATTGGTCAAGGACATCACCGTGTTCGGCAAACCGGCCTTGCCGATCCCCCTCGGCACGTGCTGCGACAATGAGAGGATCTTGCGCGCGTTTTTTCGGTCCGAGTCCCTGAAACAACAGTCCCTCTCGCACGCCCGTTGCGGAGACGACGAGCGTGTCGGGTTTCAGAATATTGACGACTGCTTGCAACGTCGCCGCTCCGTCAAGTAGCCCTGCAAGACGAGCTCCAGACACAACGCCACGCGATTTAAGATCAGCCAAGTCGATATCCGCCAGAGCGAGCACCAGCGCGTCTGCGGCTGAGGCTGGCATTGTGTAGTGATGGATGATCGGCAACGGATAGTGCGACAAATGCATCTGCACCTTTGCCAGCGCGCGCCATGATCCGCCCACGAGGTAGAAGGGCAAACCAGCGCCGACGTGTTTCCAGCCCTGTTCGCGCAACGAATGGGCAATGCCCCGTTGCAGCGCCCCCTCTCCCTCGGCGAGCAATTTGCCAACCGACAGAATGCCGAGCGGCACGGAAACACATTTAACAATATCGCCGCCTTTGATCCGCGCAAGTTCCAGGCTGCCGCCGCCCAGATCGCCGACGATACCGTCTGCACCCTCAATACCGGCGATAACGCCCAACGCTGCGATCTCCGCCTCTTGCTCACCCGACAGAAGTTCTACGTTTAGGCCAAGCGCGCGGACCTGCGTGAGGAACGCGGCGCCATTCTTCGCCTGACGCGCAGCCGCCGTCGCCACCGTGCGCGGGTTCGGAACGTCCATCGCCTGCGCAAGATGCGCGAAACGCCGCAGACTTGCGAGTGCTAACGCCATTGCGCCCGGGTCAAGCGCGCCGTCGCGCTGCACGCCTAAGCCAAGCCCGGCCATCACCTTTTCGTTGAACAAGACAGTAGGTGCCCGCAGCGGTCCGCCGAAAACAACCAGACGAATTGAGTTAGAACCGATATCAATCACGCCGTAGCGATCCGCAATGCTCACTTTCGCATGTCCAAGCTGAGCTTGGGAACCACGCCAGAGCCGCTCTGCGCCGCGCCACGGCCTGATAGCGACGGATTGGTCATGAAGTACCGGTGGAGGTTGAAGGGCCTCTCACCGGGCACACAGCGCACGTAGCGACCGTTTGGCTGAAGCTCCCAGCTCTGCTCATTGTCCAACAGGTTGGCGAGCATCACCTGATCCAGCACCTGATCATGCACTGTCGGATTTTCAATTGGGAGCATATACTCAACGCGCCGGTCAAAATTGCGCGTCATCCAATCAGCCGAGGAAATGAACACTTTCGCCTTGTCATTCGGCAAAGCACGCCCGTTGGCAAATGCCCAGATTCGGCTGTGTTCCAAAAAGCGGCCAATCACCGATTTCACCCGGATATTTTCAGAAAGGCCGGCAACCCCGGGGCGCAAGCAACAAACGCCGCGCACGATCAGGTCAATCGGCACCCCTGCCCCACTCGCCTCGTAAAGCTTTTCGATGATCGCCGGGTCAACCAGTGAATTGACCTTAACCCAGATCGCGGATTTCTTGCCCGCGCGGCTATTGGCAATTTCGACGTCGATCAGTTCACACAAGCGGGACCGCAAATTCCGCGGGCTTATTGAGAGCATTTCGAGGTCTGACGGCTCAACATAGCCAGTGATATAGTTGAATATTTGTGCGGCATCCCGCCCCGCGCGGGGATCAGCAGTGAAATAACTCAGATCGGTGTAAATCCGGGCTGTCACGGGATGATAATTGCCCGTGCCAAAGTGGCAATAGGTGCGGTATTTTCCCTTCTCCCGCCGAACGACCATCGATATTTTGGCGTGGGTTTTCCAATCGATGAAGCCGTAGACGACTTGCACGCCAGCGCGCTCCAATGCGGACGCCCAGAGCAAATTCTGCTCCTCATCAAATCGCGCCTTGAGTTCGACAACCGCCGTCACGGATTTGCCCGCCTCCGCCGCGTCAATCAGCGCACGGACAACCGCCGATTGTTTGCCCGCACGGTAAAGCGTCTGCTTGATCGCCACCACGTCAGGATCGGCCGCCGCCTGCTGCAAAAACGCGAGCACCACATCAAATGTCTCATATGGATGGTGGACAACGATGTCTTTCGCCCGGATGGCAGCGAAACAATCGCTATCATGTTCGCGAATCCGTTCGGGAAAGCGCGGCGTATAGGGTGTGAATTTGAGATCGGGTCGGTCTTCTTCGACAAGCAGACTGAGATCGCCAATCCCCAGAAATCCGCCAGTTTCAAGGATGATTGCGTCGTTTCCGCCAAATTCCTGCTTTACCAATTGCTCCAGACTGGCGGGCATATCGGTTTCGAGCTCAAGCCGGATAACCCGCCCCCGCCGCCGCCGCTTGATCGCGCTGCGGAAGTAACGGACCAAGTCTTCCGCTTCTTCCTCGACCTCAATATCGCTATCTCGGATAATCCGAAACGCGCCCCCGCCAATCACTTCATATCCAGGGAAAAGCAGGCCAGTGAACCGTCGCAGCATCGTCTCCATCGTCACATAGAGTGCCTGTTTGCCCGGCACCCGGATGAAACGCGGCAAAGTCGCCGGGATCATCACCAGTTCGCGGATTGGCTCCTTGTCCGAAATTCGCTTCAGATCGAGAAGCAAGCTCAGGCCTTGATTGGGGATGAATGGGAATGGATGAGCAGGATCAAGCGCCTGCGGCGTCAGCACCGGAAAAATTTGTTCCCGAAAATGCGTTTCAAGCACCTGCGCGATTTCGCCGGTTATGGCAGCCTCGTTCAACACCTGAAGCCCAGCTTGCGCGAGCTCACTGCTCAGATGCGCCCACTGTTCCTGCTGTTCCGCCATCAGCCCGTCAGCATCGAGGGCGATTGCTTCCAGCTGCTGAGAGGGCGTCAAACCATCCGCGCTATGTTCTTCGATATTTTGAAGTTGTTGCCCTTTGAGGCCCGCAACTCGGACCATGAAAAATTCATCGAGATTTGCACCCGAAATTGACAGAAAGCGAACGCGCTCCAGCAACGGATGCGCAGGGTTGAGCGATTCTTCCAACACCCGCCGGTTGAACGCCAGCCAGCTTAGCTCCCGGTTGAAATAGCGTGCCTCAGCTTTCATCGGACATCCCCATCGTGCCAAGCACCTCACGCGCCAGCTTCACGGTTACCGCACGGTGACGGGAAAGCGCAACATCATCCAGCGCATCTACGATCCGCATCAACGCAAGGTAACTGCGCTCCATACGGCTGACAATATACGACATTGTCTCAGAAGAGACTTGCAACCCTCTTTGCACGAATTGTTTCTCGAGGAGCATTTTGCAGAGCAGATCGTCAGGTTCGCCAAGCGTATAGATCGGTGTTGCCGCAAACCGAGACGCCAGATCAGGCAGCCGTACCTTCCAAACAGGCGGCGGACTGAGCGCCACGATCAGCAGCGGCCGCCGTTCTTCCTGCGCCAAATTCCAACGGTGGAAAACATCCGCCTCCTTATGTAATTCCCCGTCATCGATCAGTGTGCCGCCCGTTTTTGCCGCGAAAATCCGGCCCAGTAATGATCGCCCAGATTTGCGCGGCCCCGTCAGAATGGCAGCCCGCACCGGCCAGCGCGCCGGAGCATCGACCCCGTCGACGGCGACACGGTTGGCCGCTGTCACAATGAAACTGTCCGAATTTTCTGCGGCGGGCCAGTCAAATGGCAATGCAATCTGGCTCATCTTGGCTAGCGGCTGATGCGAATCACCCCGCCCCCCTCCTTAACCGTGAAGCCACGCGATGAAAGGCCGAGTTTGAGCGTGTCGATATCGCCGGCGAAACTGACCCGCATCACCGAAGTGCCACCAAGCGCAAGGCTCGATGTGGAGGCCGATTTGACCCCCGGGATCGCGTTGACCGCCGCCTCGGTGCTGCTGACTGAGGCGACATCTGGGGTTTCGAATTGTACCGTGTAGCTCG